>CAJJAM010000001.1 GCA_905182235.1 SAR86 cluster bacterium SAR86B
TAAATACTTATACGAATGAATTAGATCAATGCATAAGAGCATCGAATATCAAAGCAAACAGATCTTCAAAAGTTGGTGTTAGTGTTGGATCAATATGGGCAGCATCTGGACTTTATACAATTGCTACTGCAAGTGGAGTTTTTGCTCCCCTTGCCATTCTGGCAGGAACTATTGGAAGTATTGTTGGCGGTTCAACAATAATCGTTACAAAGGCAACAGAAGAATTTAGAGAGTATTCTGGCCTTGAAAACTGCCTTGAAAGGCAAGGGCACGATGTTATTTTTTATGATGCTAGGAAAGTTAAAAAATAAAATTTTTTAAAAGCATAAAAGAAGAATATTTTTAAATTTCCTAATTGTTTTACCCCTAAACTTTAAGAATCTAGCTGAAACTGGTGCGACCCCCCCTCTGCTCCTTGCTGCCTGAAGAACTAAAGGTCATTGTGTAACAATAGCCGGAGATCGCCCCCGCTAAAATTATCTTCCAAACTTACTGGTTGCTGAGGAATTATTGTAAAGGTTATGGTTTAAGGTTTCTTATTGCCGCCCCATCCAACAACCTTACTGACCGCAAATTCTATTTAAGAGACATAGATTATTTTTCTTTTGAAAGCCAAGCTGACATTCTTCCACCAAGGGGAGCTTTTAGTTGATCAGAACAGTAGTCGACTATCTCGGATAGTTTTTGGAGGTCCACGTCGGTTTTATAGCCCATTTGATTAAGCATGTTAGCTAAATCTTCTGTAGCAAGGTTCCCCGCTGCGCCAGGAGCGAACGGACATCCGCCCAACCCTCCTATGCAGCTATCAAATTTTCTTATTCCTTCTGTAAGTGCTGCGCATACATTAGCCAATGCCATGGCCCGAGTGTCGTGAAAGTGTCCCGAGAGAATATTGTGGTCAAATTCATTAACACACTTCTTAAATAACGAACCCACGCTTGCCGGGTTCGCTGCTCCAATTGTATCAGCAAGAATAATTTCATCTGCGCCAGCGCTTAATAATTGATTGGCTATACTGAGAACGGTTGAGCTTTCAACCTTTCCTTCATAAGGGCATTCCCAAGCAACTGAAACATATGCTCTAGTTTTTAAATTCAAATTTTTAGCACTTTTTATGATGTTGCAAGAGCTTTCAATGGTTTCTTCTAACCCCATATTTATATTTTTTTGATTCATAGTCTCTGTTGCAGATGGAACAACCGTGATGATTTCAGCGCCTGCTTCATGGGCCATCTCAAAGCCCTTCATGTTGGGAACTAACACAGAAATCTCGCAACTTTTAGTATGAACTAGCCCTTTGATGATCTCACGAGCTCCTTCCATTGCGGGTACGGCTTTTGGATTAACAAAACTGGCAACTTCTATACCTGGGAGTTTTGCGTCTATAAGATGATTTATAAGATCGAGACGAATCTCCGAGCCCAAGATTGTTTTTTGGTTTTGCAGACCATCCCTGGGCCCAACTTCATTGATGTAGACATATTCTGAATTCATTTAAGCATCTCGATTATTTGCAGTTTATCTAAAGATTCTAAATCTTCATCTGAATACCCCAACCAACCATTTAAAACTTCTTTAGTGTGCTCTCCCAAAAGAGGAGGTGCAAGAAATTCTTCGTTCATCACTTCTGATAATTTAATCGGATTACCTGGAATTTTTACAGAGCCTCCTTCTGGATGAGGCACATCAACTAGCATGTTTCTGTGGCTCACTTGTTCATCGCTTAAAGCTTGCTCAATATTGTTAACTCGCGCGCACGGAACAGACTCTTTTTCTAACAGGTTTAGCCAATAATCAGATTTTTCTTTTACTAACTCATCCTGAATAATTTTTTCAAGCTTGACCTTGTCTTTTTGTCTTTCGTATGCGGTTGCATATTTTGGGTCTTGTAATTCCAAGTTATTGAATATTTTTAAAAGCCTTGGCCAGAACTGATCGCCCACTGCTGCAATTACTATAGGGTAGTCTTTAGTGAGAAATGAATTGTAGGGCATGTGAACAAAATGAGAATTACCAATCGGCTCAGGCACTATTCCCGACATAGTTTGCATGGTTGCCATGTAGTTTAGCATTGAGATTTGGCAGTCGAGCATAGAAATATCTACATGCTGACCCACGCCCGTATTAGTCCTATTAATAATGGCAGCCTGAATGCCCATCACAGCAAACATGCCGCCACTCAAATCTCCAATAGGGATTCCGGCTCGCATGGGTTGAGAAGAGGAGAACCCGGTAATAGACATGCCTCCTCCAAGTGCTTGAGCAATTTGATCAAAAGCAGGTCGTTGAAAATTAGGCCCTGATTCGCCAAAGCCACTTACGGCGCAGGTAATGATCTTTGGATTAATAGTTTTTAAAGTTTTAAAATCAATTTTTAGTTTTGCAGTAACACCAGCTGAGAAATTACTGATTACTACGTCGGCTTTTTCAACCAGCTCATAGAAAATTTTTATACCTTCTGGTTTTTTTAAGTCCAACGAAAGACTTTTTTTGTTTCTATTAAGGGTATAAAAATAAGCACCCATACCGTTAAAAGAGTAGTCTGGGTCGTTTTCTAATAATCTTCTTGTTCCCTCGCCTTTAACGGGAGGCTCGACTTTTATAACTTCACAACCTAGGTCTGCGAGAATCATTCCTCCGTAAGGCCCTGATAGCATATGAGTTAAATC
The DNA here is from genome assembly GCA_905182235.1 of SAR86 cluster bacterium SAR86B. Classification (GTDB taxonomy): domain Bacteria; phylum Pseudomonadota; class Gammaproteobacteria; order Magnimaribacterales; family Magnimaribacteraceae; genus CAJJAM01. The sequence continues at coordinate 2,670 of CAJJAM010000001.1, forward strand.
TAAGACTTTTATACTTTTTAAGGGTTTTGTAGTTCCTGACATATTTTTATTTTACACCCTTAAGATTAGACGAGAATTCTACCATTAGCCACCCCATTGTTCTTTGAATTATTATTGTCTCCACGGCTATTTTACTGTATAAAATACGCACAGCATTAATTCCTGGGAGGCAATCTATGTATATTCTTAATAAGCTTTCGCTTAAGCGATTATTCGTTTTCTCTTTTATCTTTATTTCAGTAAACCTTTTAGCAGAGCCCGTTCTTGAAGAGATTGTAGTGTCAGCTAGGAAAGTTGGTGAAAACGTACAAGATGTGCCAATTTCCATGAGTGTTTTCACGTCAAGTGACATTAGTGATGCAGGCATAGAAAGACCTGAAGACTTTATAGCCTTGACGCCTAATGTTGTAATGGCTAACACAGTTAATGTTGGAGACACCTTGGTAACAATTAGAGGTCTGACTTCAACTAGAGACGCAGAGTCTAATTTTGCTTTTGTTGTCGATGGTGTTTTACAAACAAACCCCAACGCCTTTAATAGAGAGCTTTTAGATATCGCACAAATTGAAGTTCTAAAAGGTCCTCAGGGAGCCCTCTATGGAAGAAATGCGACCTCCGGGGCAATACTAATAACTACGAAAGCCCCATCCGAAGAACCTGAAAGCACTGCGGTTGTCGGAATGGGTATTAATAACTCTTCTAAATTACAATTTGTAAATTCTTCAAAAATAAGAGACAACGTGTATACGCGATTTTCATTCAGTAAAAGAGAAACGGACGGAGAGCACACAAACGTATATTCAAATAAAAAAAATGTAGATTTCTTTGAAGACACAACCTTTAGGTACAGAGTCTTGGTAGATAATGATGACAGTTCTTGGGATTTTAGGGCTGGAGTAAGCGAAGCTAGCGGAGGAACCATTAATTTTAATGCTGTTTTTGCCTTACCTGCCTTTACAGGATTTGGTACTCCTGGAGCTGATCAATTCTTCAAGGACGTAAATGATCATCAATTCACGTATATGTTTAATGTGCCTCCGGTCAATGAGCAAGAAACATCCGACATGTCTCTTAAATACACTGAAGACCTTACTAATGGGAGGGAATTCTCAGCAATATTTGCTTATAACCAACTTGAAGAGTTTTTGATTTCAGATGGAACTTCGGGGGCTTTTGGTGGTTACTTTGGAGTGCCTTCATGTGCTGCTTCAAATACCGCAACCAACCTTGGCTTAATTAATTCTCTACCTCCAGGATTTTCTTTCGCAGCTCCTGGAACGGCTCCTTCAGCTGCAAACTCAGTATTGGGGCCTTACCTGCCGCACACTTGTGACGGATATCAATTCCAGTCACGCGACCAAGACGACATTTCTATTGAAGTGAAATTAATCAGCGATCAAAGTCAGCCTGTCCGATGGCTGGTAGGTGGTTATTATGCTGAAATTGATAGAGATGTTGCTGTTTCATACGGAGCTGATTTAGGCAAAGGTTTTGAATATAAGCCTTATGTCCCAGCAACAGGAAAAAACCCTACTGACCTAGCGTTTGACGATACCTTTACAACAGATGTGTTCTCAATTTTTGGACAATATTCCGTTGATTTATCTGATGTAACTGAGCTTTCTATTGAAGCCAGGTACGACAATGAAAAGCGCTCAGTGGATAACAATGTCCCTGCTCAGACCTCGGCCTTGTATTATGGCGGCGGTGCTCCAATAAATCCTGCTATGACAGCAGGGGGCAGCAAGATTCCTTCGCGAGATAAATCTTATAGTCAGTTTCAGCCTAAAATTTCAATAACAAGAAGCGCTGAAAATACGACATTTTATGCTTCTTATGGGGTTGGTTTTAGATCGGGTGGTTTTAATTCGTCCGGTAGTGCTGCTTTAATAAACTCTCAACTAAATATTCCGGTTGGAGCCGGATTGGGTGTTTCAGATTCATTTGATAAAGAGGTATCTAAAGCTTTTGAAGTTGGTTTTAAAGGCAGATACTTGGATGGCAGACTGGTAATTAATGGTGCTATTTTTGAAACCGAAGTTGAAGATAACCAATTCTTTGAATTTTTTGCTGGACCATGGGGTTTATTAAGGGTGGTAACTACCATTGATGAGTTAGACATAAGCGGTTCAGAGCTGGACTTTAAATATGCGCTCACAGATAACCTGAGGCTAGACGGCGGCATTGGTTTCACTGATGGTGAAATTCAGAAAAATACTCACAGACCAAATACAGTAGGTAATAATGCTCCATTAGCTCCTGAGCACACTTACAACCTTGGCATGCAATATGAAACTTCTTTTTCAGCAAGCTATGATCTTATACTTAGAGTGGATTATATGGAGGTAGGAGAAACCTGGTTTCATACTGTTCAAAACAATCAACAGCCAGCAGTTTGGGGCGCTTTGCTAGGCTTCCCGGTGGCATCTGATATGAGTAAATCAGTTCGTGATCCCTACTCATTAGTTGATCTAAGAGCGTCGATTGTTGGAGAAAAATTAAATCTTACTTTGTGGGGCAGAAATGTTGCTGATGAAGAATATCTTGCAGAGGTCATCCCGGCTCCAGAATTTGGAGGATCTTTTATTCATCAAGCACCTTATGCTACTTATGGTATAGATTTAAAATATAATTTTTAAAAAAGGATTAAACTTTTATGTCATATCGCCTAGGGGTTGATGTTGGTGGAACTTTTACTGATTTTTTATTAATTAATGAGTCAGATGGTTCGACTCACACAGCCAAGGTCCCTTCCACTCCTGAAGATTCCTCAATAGGAGTCCTCAACGGGGTTTCTAAAATCTGTGATCAATCCGGAGTAGATCCTAGGGATATTAAACTTGTAATGCACGGCACCACCGTTGCAACCAATGCTGTTTTAACTGGCAATGGCGCGAAAGTAGGACTCTTAACCACCAAGGGATATGAAAGCGTTCTGCAGGTTGCTCGTTCATTTTGTCCAGGCGGCCTAGGCGGATGGGTAAGTTTTGTTAAAGGTCCGTTGCTTGCTCCTTTAGAATTAACGTATGGCATTAAAGAAAGAACGGATGCTTCTGGTGATATATCTACCCCACTGGATGAAGATCATTTGAGAGAGCAATTAGCTCAACTAAAAGCAAAAGGTGAAGTTGAAGCTTTAACCATAAGTTTTGTAAATTCATACATTAATAATGAGAATGAAGTTCTTGCTGCACAAATTGCCAGTGAAGTATTTACAGACATACCCATCTCAATATCCAGTGAAGTTATTCCTGAAATGCAAGAATATGAGCGAGCAGAAACAACGGTTCTTAATTCTTACGTTCGACCTCAAGTATCTAATTACGTTAACAATCTTCAGTCAAATTTAGAGAAATCGTTGGGGAGTGATGTCCAGCTATCCATTTTGAGATCTGATGGCGGGCTTGCATCAAGTCGTTCAACTGGAGACTCTCCAGTTAATCATCTTATGTCAGGTCCTGCTGGCGGAGTTGCTGGCGCTATACATTTTTGTAGCCAAGCTAATTTTGAGAACATTCTAACTTTTGATATGGGAGGCACATCAACAGACGTCGCCTTGATCCAAAACTCAAAAGCTAAAATTAGAAGAGAGACTTTGGTTGGAGACGTTAGAGTTAAAGCACCATCAGTTGACGTGAGAACTGTGGGAGCAGGTGGAGGTTCAATTGCTTTTGTTCCAGAGCTAACAAAAGCCCTTAGAGTTGGTCCAGAATCTGCTGGGGCTGTTCCAGGACCTGCTGCCTACATGCAAGGGGGAGTACAACCTACCGTATGTGACGCAAATATAGTGTTGGGCTTGCTTCCAAGCGAGGTGCAGCTCGGGGGAGATATGACGATACATAAAGAAGCTGCTGAAAAAGCTGTTCAAACTATCGCAGACGGAATTGGCATTGATTTAATGGAAGCTGCGGAGGGTATTATCAGGATTGTTAATGAATCTATGTTTGGCGCCTTAAGATTAGTATCCGTAGAGCAAGGCTTTGACCCTAGAGATTTTGCATTGGTTGGATTTGGTGGTGCTGGGCCACTTCACGCAAATGCTCTAGGCATTCTTTCTAATTCCTTTCCTGTGATCATTCCTCCAGGACCAGGTGTTTTGTGTGCCTATGGAGATGCCACAACTCAAATTCAAGATGAGTCATCAAGGTCTTATCTGGCAATGGCTCAAGATATTGTGACAGATAAATTTTTAAGTGACTTAAGTGACCTTAAGAATAAAGCCTCTGAATCACTTCTCAAAGACGGTGTGAGCGACTCTAATTTAGAAGTTGTCTACCAAGCTGATGTTAGGTATGCAGGTCAAGCATTTCAAATTACAGTTGAGTTTGATGAGAAGGAGTACAAGACCAAAGGCATTCAATTAATTACCGATGCATTTGATGATGAGCACTATCAATTATTCACATTTAAATTAAGTGATGGTCATGAAATTTTAATGATTCGAGCTATTGTTAAAGTTCAGCAATCTGAAATTAAATCTTTAGCAAATGAGGATTTCTCTGGATCACTTGAAGATGCAGTCATTCAGGACACGCGTTTTTATCACGAAGCACAATGGCACGATGCAAAAATCTATGAACGAACAAAACTTCATGCCAAATTGGTCATTCCTGGACCTGCTATTGTTTCTGAAATGGATTCAACCTGCGTTATCTTGCCTGATTATGAGGCCGCTATTGATCAAGTGGGTAATTTAATTATCAATCCCAAAAAATAATATGTCAGCACGAATTATTGAAACAAACAATTCTCCATTAAACATAATTGATGTCGACGGCATAACCGTTGATCTGATAGAGAATGCTCTCAAGAATGCGAGAGAAGAGATGGATGCGTTGGTTAGTAGAACAGCACTGTCTCCGGGGATTAGAGAGCAAGGAGACTGTTTTCCAATGATAGCCAATAGAGACGGGAAGATGGTGGTTGGCCAATTTGGATCATTTATTCATGGCTTCACTGAGGCCTACGATGAAGAGATTGAAGAGGGAGATATCATTCTTACCAATGACCCTTATATGTGTAATGCAGCTGTATCCCATTTACCAGATTGGATGGTTTTGAAACCAGTTTTTAGAGAGGGTAGGCACATTGCATGGTCGGCAATGTTTGGGCACATGTCTGATAATGGCGGTATGGTACCTGGCTCTATACCAACAGAAGCAACTACAATTTTTCAAGAAGGAATTAGAATTCCGCCCATCAAACTTTACAAAAAAGGCGAGCTTCAGTCTGATGTATTGGAGCTTATTTTGCACAATGTCAGAACTTCACAATGGAATCGTTTTGATTTAAATGCCCTTGTTGCTGCTTGTAATACGGCGGGCAAAAGGTGCAATGAAATAGCAGATCGTTTTGGTGATGATGTTTTTTGTTCCACGATGAAAATTATGCTGCAAAGAAATTATGATGCCATGAAACATATTATTTCTATGTTTATTCCAGAAGAACCCAGAGAGTTCTCTGATTATATTTGTGATGACGGCATGGGCATGGGCCCTTATAAAATACATTGCAAAATGTGGCGCGAGGGAGACAAAGCTATTTTTGATTTTGAAGGCACAGACCCTCAAGCGCAAAGCTCAGTAAACTTTTATCTTAATGAAGACATGTTCAAAATGTTCTTTGGGTCCTTTACGATTAATGTTGTAGATCCTCAAATTGTTTTTAATGATGGTTTCTATGATTTGGTGGACGTTAGAATTCCTCAAGGCACTCTCTTAAAGCCTAACTATCCAGCAGCTCTTTCTGGAAGGACCCATGCATTAGGCAGAATTTTTGATGTTTTAGGTGCCTTGTTGGGCATGGGCGCTCCAAAAGAGATGCTTAATGCAGCTGGTTTTTCTGACTCTCCGCATTTATTTTTTTCTGGCTATGACGATAAAGGAGATTGGTTTCAGTTATTCCAAATAGGCTTTGGTGGAGTTCCCGGAAGGCCTATAGGAGACGGGCCTGATGGGCATTCATTATGGCCGTCCTTTACGAACGTGCCAAATGAGTTTGTTGAGGCATATTTCCCCCTCAGAGTAGAGACTTATGAATTTATTGTCGACTCTGGTGGAGCAGGACTTCACAGGGGGGGCAATGGCCTTTCTGTGGCTTATCGATTCTTGGTGGATGGCCATATTGGAATCCATGACGACAGATGGCTTACATACCCATGGGGAGTGAATGGAGGAAAGCCAGGCAAACGATCTACTAAATTACTCGTAAGAGCAGATGGAAGAGAAGAATATATTCCAGCTAAATGCGAAGGCATTAAAGTGCACAAAGGCGACCTCCTTTATTTTAATACTTGGGGCGGAGGAGGCTGGGGAGACCCGCTTCAGCGTGATCCGACTATTGTTGTCTCAGACGTTGCAAAAAAACTTGTATCAATTGAGGGGGCAAAAAGATACGGCGTCGTGATTAATGAGGATCTGTCACTGGATCAGCCAAAGACGGATGCCTTAAGAGCCAAAATGTCTAAAGACACTGTTCAAGATGAGATGTTTAATTTTGGGGGAACCATTGAAGAAATCAAGGCCAGGTGCCTAGAAGAGACTCACCTAGAGCCCCCGGTATCTCCAACTTTTCTGAATCAATAACAATTGAGCAAGCTCAAATCACATCCTACTGGAATTGGCAGTTCTCCTGCCTTAGTGATTGTTGATATGTGCCGAGGTTTTATTGACCCGTCATCACCCCTTGGTTTTGAATGCAACGAATTAATTGAAGCGAATATTCGACTGGTCAGTAAATTTAGAGAAAAGGATTTACCGGTAATTTTTACAACAACGCTTTATCGAGATGAATTTGAAGCAAGTGTTTTCAGGTCCAGGCTTCCTGATTTAAATATTTTAAAACCCGGGTCTGAAGAAACATCTTTCTTGGAAGCTCTATCACCCAATAAAGATGAAATGCTGATTGAAAAGAAATTTGCGAGTGCTTTTTTTGAGACCAGCTTAGCCAACCACCTAAACCAAACACAAGTAAATTCAGTGATTGTTTCTGGGGTTACAACAAGTGGATGTGTTCGAGCTACAGCACTAGATTCTTTGCAAAATAATTTCCTTACGATAGTGGCAGAAGATTGCGTTGGCGATAGAGATTTGAATGCACACCAAGCTAATTTATTTGACTTGCAAGCCAAGTATGCTGACGTACTACATTCTGAAATAATTTTTGAATAATATTCAATTAAAAAACTTTTCAATAGCTGCGTCTGCATCGTAGTCCCAAATTTTCCTCGTCCTTATTGATACTATTGGCGTGTGTTTCATAACAATGTTACGAACTAAGGCGATGGTCGGACTTCGAATGTGATTGAGCCGACCTTGAAGCATCGAGGCAGATTGTATTTTGTTATTTCGCTCCAGTCTTAATTTCTCATAAGCAAGTTGAGCCTTTTTAAAGTCACCCTTTAACTTTCCCATCAGAGCTCCAAATGTGTATGCGTCTTCAATGGCCATGCAACCACCTTGACCCAAGAAAGGGACCATCGGATGAGCTGCATCACCTAGCAAAGTCAGATTGTGAGAGTGCATCGATTTCAAGGGAGGTCTCGTGTAGATACCCCATTTGTAAATCTCCTCAATGGAATTCAGCATTGTGGTTGTTTTGTAATCATAAAGTTTAAAGTCCTCCAAGAATTGATCTTTTGATCCTTTAGTCTTCCAGGAATCTTCATTGGCTTCTTTGGTTCTTACGATGCCAACAAAGCTGGTGCTTTCTTGATCATTTATGGGATAACTAACGAGATGCGACCCCGGGCCAAAGTTAAAATGAAGGTCTTTTGAGTCAGAAATTCCAATGCCCCTCCAGGCGCTGTAGCCACTGTAAGTTGGCGTCCCGGAAGAAAAGTGCCTCTGTCTGATGGGAGATTTGATCCCATCACAAGCCAAAATATGTGAAACCGCATAAGTTTCACTATTGGTAAAAGTGATTTCACAGGTTTCTTGATTCAGGCTTAAACATTCATGATTGAAAAGCATCTCTCCACCAAGCTCTAAGTACCTCTGATGAATGACTTTAATAAGATTTTGTCTGCTGGCGGTCAGCACTTCTGCTTCTAGGGTAAGAATGTCTTTGTCTAGGTGGCGCATAACAACTTTTTTTGGAGAGAAGGATTCGTTTATAAAATCTTCTTTTGTTCCTAATTTTTCCAGAAGTCTCAAGCCGTTTGGAGAAATTGATATTCCTGCGCCGTATTCACTTATGTCTTTCCCGCGTTCAAAAATAATGGTTTTAACTCCATGAAGCTCCAGCGCACAACCGACAGCCAAGCCAGAAATTCCTCCACCTACAATACCGACATGTGACGAGTAGTCTTTCATACAGTCATTATCAACTTATACAATAAATTTGAAATCAATTTAAAGCTCCCATAAGTTTGGAGATCAGAAGAGAGAACTTAAAAAAATTTTAGCTAAGGCTTCAATCCAAGCTAAGTGTTAACTAAAATCTTTCAGCATTTTTCTTAATTCCAGTTGATGCTGCTCTTCTTGGCCAATAAGGTTTCTTGTGTACTCTTCGAGGTAAACAGAAGAACCTTCCACAACATTTAACATTTTCTTGTATAAATTTAACGCGTGCATTTCATGGGCGAGACTTTCTTCAAGTATGTCTTTTATGGAATGATTATTGGTTTCAATAATTTTGGCTATCCTTTGGCTTGGGTGTCCATCCAGGCCGGTTAATAATTCGCCAGCTTGTTGTGCGTGCTGCAGAGATTCATTGGCTTGTTCTTTAAGAAATTCTACGATGGGAAGTCGGTGGGGGCCCACCACCATAAGTGAGGAGTGCGTATACCTAACAACGCCGGCCAGCTCGTACTCCATAATCTCGTTTAAAATACTGATAACCTCATTAGAATTTAAATTACTTTGTTCCATGTTCACTCCAAATTTTTTTAAGATGGTATCAGAAGATTCAGGAAATTCTCTTAATGAGAATAAGGATAAAACTGATAATCATTTCTATTCACCAGTATAATTCGAGCTAATGCACTGCACTATTTGCAAAAATGAATCCATTGTTGTTTTTAAAACAATAGAACAGACGAAGTATTGGAAATGTAACTTTTGCAAAGCCAAGTTTGTAGACAGAGCACATCGTCTTGATGCTGAAAACGAAAAAAAGCGTTATGACCAGCACAACAACGTGGTGGAAGACCTGGCGTATAGATCTTTTCTATCAAAACTTACAGATCCACTTAAGACCAAGTTATCACCCGGAGACAAGGGTCTAGATTTTGGATGTGGACCCGGCCCTGCCCTCGCCGACATGATGCAGTCAGACGGTTACGGAATGGAGGTCTATGATCCGTTCTTTTTCCCAAATCAAGATGCTTTATCCAAAAAATACGACTTTATAACTTGCACAGAGACGGCCGAACACTTTTTTAACCCTTATGACGAATTTCAGTCTATTGATGATCTGATGGTGGAAGGAGGGTGGCTTGGCCTCATGACTTGCTTTATGACAGAGGATGAACTGTTTGAAGACTGGTACTACAGAAGGGATCCTACTCACGTATCCTTTTATTCAGAACAGACCTTTGGGGTAATAGCCTCTCAGCGAAATTGGAATTACGAAATTCCTGAAAAAGATATAGTCCTCTTTAATAAGAACTAATATAAAATTAGAGTTCATTTAAACAACAAGAAGGGGAACAATATGTTCAGTCACATAATGATAGGGGCCAATGATATAGAAGAGTCAAAAACTTTTTACGATAATGTTTTGGGCGTCCTTGGTTGCGAACCAGGAGTTTTGTCCGTTAATCCAACCGGGCATAACAGGTACATGTATTTTCTAGATGGAAGTACTTTTTTAATATCTGAGCCAATAGATGGAGAGGTCGCAACGCACGGCAATGGAAGCACCATAGGTTTTTCAGTTAAAGACGAGGCTGCCGGAGATGCTTGGCATCAAGCAGGCCTGGATAATGGCGGCACAACCTGTGAAGGAGATCCCGGAGTCAGAGAAGGCATGGGCATGAAGCTTTACCTTGCTTACTTAAGAGACCCTTCAGGCAATAAACTGTGTGCTCTTAAACACCTATAGGAAGTTCAAGAGGAGCAGTTGTGGGATTTATAGATTCATTCAAAAGTTTTTACTTTAGGACTTTCGATTTTAGAACAAGGTCTTCTCGATCAGAGTTTTGGTATGTATTCTTAGCTCTGATTTTATTCTCTCTACTAATTGGATTTATCCCTTCTTTTCTTTTTCTCGATCTTTTAGTAAGCGCTATCAATATTCTTATTTTGTTGCCTCAAATCTCTTTAACTGCGAGAAGATTTTATGATATCGACATGCGTGGTTGGTGGATGCTCATTATTCTTATTCCCCTGCCTCTTTTATACGCT
>CAJJAM010000002.1 GCA_905182235.1 SAR86 cluster bacterium SAR86B
AAAGGGCCCTATAACTCATTTCTCCGGAGGTGAGAAAGCAAGACTTGCGTTGGCTATCATTGCCTTTCAAAAGCCCAACCTTCTGCTTATGGATGAGCCAACAAATCATTTAGACATGGATATGAGGCAGGCTCTTACAGTTGCTCTGCAAGAATTTGGAGGCGCCATTTTGCTTATTTCTCATGACAGGCACCTTTTAGTGAACACAGTGGATGAATTTTTGATTATTGATGATGGAAAACTAACAAACTTTAATGGCGATTTGGAAGATTATCGAAAGGCAGTCTTGAAAGGCACAACAAACTTCAAATCAAAAAAAGTAATCCAAGAGACCGATACAAAACCTATTGTAAAGATTGATAAAAAACAGGCTCGGCAAATCAGAGCTCAAATATCAACTAATGAAAAAACTTTAAAGCGCCTTCAAAGAAAGCTTTCTGAAACTGAAGAGTTCTTAAATTCTCCTGAGTCTTACACTGATGAATCTGGGCCGGACCTGCAGTCTCTCTTAAGAAATCAAGCAGACCTTACATCTCAAATTGAATTAACTGAAGAAGAGTGGCTGCAACTTAACACCCAACTAGAAAATTAAATTTAGTTGTTCTAAGAAGAAAGATTCTACCTGCCTTTTCAGAGTCATCTCAAACATATAGACTTTGATGAATACATTGCCAATTACACATGAAGAACTCCAAATACTGCTTAAGCCTAATTTTATCTTTTATTGCATTATCTGCATTAGCCGAGGCTGATGAAAATCGTGAATTTCTAGCGTTCCTTGAAGATGAATGGCAATTTGAACTAAGTCAAAGCCCAGTTTACGCAACTGCTATGGGCGTTAAAGGGTACGAAACGTTATGGAGAGATAATTCATTAGAAGCAATAGGAGCCAGAAGGTCACACAACAAGGAAACAGTTAATACTCTCAAAGGGTTTAAAAAGGAAGACTTGTCCGAAACCAATCAATTAAATTTAAGACTTTTTACTGATCTAGCAAAAAAAGAATTAGAAATAGATCAATTTAACAGACATTTACTTCCGTTCAGTCACAGGGGCGGTATTCAGCTAGCTCACGAAGATGCAGAGACTCTCCCTTTTAAGAATCCACAAGATTACAGGTTTTGGATTGAGCGCCTGAAAAATTTAGACCAACGGGTTAATCAAACAATTGTGCTGGCTAAACAAGGAATAAAAAAAGGTTATAAAGCGCCCAAGGTATTAATGAACAGGGTTGATAGACAAATAGATTTACAGAGTCGTGATAATGTTAATAAAAATCCTTTCTTCAAAATTTTTATAAACCTGCCTGACTCGATTCCAGATGAAGAAAAAACTGCTATAAGAGCAGAAGCTAAAAAGGTTATTGAAGAAGTGGTCATTCCATCATATCAGTTACTAGGAAAATATTTTAAAGATGAATACTTACCGCAATCAAGGGGCACGGTTGGTTTGTATGATATTCCTGATGGTAGGAAATTATATGAAGTATTGGCAAAGTCTTTCACGACCACAAATCTATCGCCAAAAGAAATACATCAAATAGGATTGGATGAGGTTCAAAGAATAAGAGGCGAGATGGAAGTCGTTATTAAAGAGCTGGAATTCGAAGGGTCTTTTAAGGATTTCTTAACCTTCCTAAGAGAAGATGAAAGGTTTTATTACAAAACTTCTGAAGAGTTGTTTGAAGGTTATCTCGCAGTTTCAAAAAGAATAGATCCTGAATTGGTAAAACTGTTTGGCAATCTTCCAAGAACACCTTATGGTTTAAGGGCTATTCCTGAAGAATCTGCTCCTGATACTACCACAGCTTATTATATGTCCCCTTCTCCGGATGGATTAAGAGCCGGTTATTATTACGTCAACTTATATAAGCCTGAAACTAGACCAAAATTTGAGATGGAAGTCCTTTCTGTGCATGAGGCCGTGCCGGGACACCATTTACAAATTTCTTTAGCAATGGAAATGGGAGAAATGCCCATGTTTAGAAGAGTAAGTCCCTACACTGCTTTTGTTGAAGGATGGGGCTTGTACAGCGAAAGCTTGGGTTACGATTTAGGTTTATACAAAGATCCCTACTCTAAGTTTGGGCAGCTAACTTACGATATGTGGAGAGCCGTAAGGTTGGTAGTAGACACCGGCATGCATTATTACGAATGGGATAGACAAAAAGCCATAGATTTCTTTTTAGATAACGCCGGTAAATCAGAGCTAGACATTATCAACGAGATTGATCGATACATAGTCATGCCGGGTCAAGCCTTGGCGTACAAAATTGGCCAAATGAAATTTTTAAGTTTGAAACAAAAAGCCAGGACGGAGTTAGGAGAAGAATTTAATATCAGAGACTTTCACGACACTGTACTAAGTCAAGGTGCCCTCCCCTTGAACGAATTGGATTCTATTATCGAGAGCTACATACAAGAGAATAAAAAACAGCTTTAGATGCAGCCATGACCGTTAAAATATTGAAAAAAAGAAACTTGGTGCAGGTTTAGATTTTATTGTTCTTTAAAATTTCTTTAAAATACGAGTCTCTTTTACGTATAACTTGACTGCCATTCATAAACTGGCATTGCCAAAATAGATTATTTCTCTGCATTACTAAAGATTTTCTATTTATCTTTATTCTTTCATTTAATTCTTTTTCTCGCCACATTAGATTATGAACATCGCCAGATAATTCCGTTCCAATAAGGTTTTTAAGTGTATTCAAATAATTCTGTGTAGACGTATTGTATCGAACAGTTCCTTTATCTAAATCAAGCCTGTACCAATTAACCAACAATCTATCATCACTTTTACACTCCAGCCCTATTTCTTCTGACCAAGCTCCCAGAGACATGAGCAAGGTCAGCAAGGTAATGGTTAAGGATTTCATATCGGAAACCTAAGTAGGTCCTTTATAGGCTGAACAGGATTTGGTTTATCCTTAATTATATTTTCAGCTGCCAACAGGATAGAACGCTCATGTTCTCCCATGAAATTAGCTATGAAACAAGCTTCTGAATCTTCTTCGTCTACTAGTGTTGATAATTCTTCGTATTGAGGAAGGTAAATATTTTTTACTGATTGATGTATGTTTTCAAATTGCTCCTTAAATGACATTCCTTTGAAGCTCTCAGCTATCTCAAGACCTTGATTTCTTAATGATTTGTTCTCTTCAATTGGTAAGCCCAGTTTTACAAGTAAAGGTCTCATTATTGCTTTTCCCTCTGTTTCAAGTTGGAGCATATTGCTAAAAATATAACGCTGGTTATCGTCTTCAGCCAAAGTAAGCATGGACTCGAATATCATTTCGCCAACTTGTTCGCCTAGATAGACCTCAGATAAGCATTCCTTAAATTTTTGATTCATATTTGTTTATTTAGTTTCTCTATTTACTAAGTCCGATTGAAGAAATTTTAGCTTTAATTCCGCACCCTCTTTCACTAAATAAACACTTTCTAGCCAATTTGAGATTACTGATTCATCGTCAGTTGTTTTGAAAACACCATCATTAACATAGGATATGTGTGCAGAATTATCATCTATTGATACAACGTAATTCGATAGAACCCAATCAGTAGATACAGTAGTCTTAGAAGCGTCTTGAAGAAATTCATCAAATTCATTCATATCCCATGCCTTACCCATTTCAAATATTTGGAAATCATCGGTCAGAATAGTTAATATTTTTTCCTTCTGGTAAATCTCAATATCTAACAAATTAAAAAATTGATTTAATTTAGAAATTGCTTCTTTCTCTGTAATAGAATCAGCCCACAGGCCTCCAGAGACCAGTAAGGTTAGTAAGGTGATGGTTAGGTGTTTCATAAAGCTCTCCAAATTCTCAGTTAACTATACCACCAACTGATAAACATCCAATATGAGCTAAGGAGCAAGACTAGATCTGGCTTGAACTCCCCAGTGACCATTGTCGTTTGTAAGGATATACAATGACTGATAATTTTTTAATGGGTTATTATTTTTATCGTATCGTTGGAAAATGGTAGAAATATGAACTTTATTTTCTGATTCTAAGACGACATTTCTAGATACCCAAGCTGAATGATGCCAACCTGTTGCGACAAGACGATCAAAGATATCTACCGATGAGAACTCTTTCTTATTAGCCCATACTTTGACACCTCCGCCCGCCAATCGTACATGAGGATAATTTAATGTTTCTGACCACTCTTCCATGTCCCTGCTATTAAACGTCAACATAAAGGAGTCTAAAACTTGCATTGCTTGATCAGCAGATCCTGGTTGGTCTTTTTCAGCACTCCAAACAATCGTGGCCATAAGCATTGTTATTAGAAGTGTTAGTTTTTTCATTTAATCCTGCTCTGGATAATCCAAAGTTTCGCAGTAACCATATACGGTAGAACCACAAACATTATCTCCAGCTGGGCATTTCTGGTTTTCCCTTAAATCACATTCTTGGAAAGAAGCATAATTTTCTTCTCCGATTTCTACTTTAATCTCAACATCTGATACTAAGGCTATAACTCCAATAGCAACGATAGCAATTAACACCCATATTTGATTCTTACTAATGTTCATAGATTAACTATACCACCACCAACTGATACCTCCTCCAAGCTTGGCAGGGCTTTGAAGATTGTGAGGTTGTTGGAAAATTTACTATTTAGGTTTAAATATCTACTTATCAGTAGTTGAACAATTTGCGGAATGGGTTATTCATCACCCGCAATATCAGAGAAATAGCTTTTTGGTTTAGAACCTTCATTAGCATCGGCTGGTAGTCCTTGTCTTGTTAAAGCTCCCGAAGCTCTTTTTCTTTCTTCTTGTTCTTGTTCTTCTCCAGACTCTTCAACCATGCCTGCTTTAGACTCATACTCTTTCTGCTCTATGTTCTCGTCAGCATTGCCTTTCCAGAGCCATTTTAATATTTTCTTAATCACCAACTAACTATACACCAACTGAGACTTCCTCCAAATTTGGCAAGGCTATTGGAATATTGAAGCAAGGGAACTTGGTTAGGTCTTAGAGGATACCTAAGAAAAAGAAGAGCAATAATAATAAAGGCAATCCAAGATAGAACGCTGTATCTATCTTCTTTTCAATTCCATTTTTAAGTATGGAGAGTGAAAGAGCTTCTCCAATTGAGCCTACCTGAAAGATATTTTTAATTAACTTATAAACTGGGTTAAATATATAGAGAAGAAATATAATGACAATATAGCCTACCAATCCCCTATCTAAGAGTGCACTCACCAATCCAACAAAGTTTCCTCTTATATCTGGACTAAAAAGGACACCAACTAAAACAGCTATAACAACTAAGGTCTCAGCTATAATTAATATCTTTCTTATATACTCCATAATCTTCTCCCTTAATCAGATTTAACTATACCACCAACTGATAAACCTCCAAATCTGGCAGGGCTTTGAAGACTATGAGGTTAGGGAAGTTTAGCCTATAAAAGGAAGTACCGAACTTTCTTCAAGTCTCCCATCTTAGCTTTCTATGGGATAGAAGCCTTAATAGAAAGAGATAAAGCTTATGATGAGAATGCCTTTGGATTTACTGACGGAAAGAAGAAGGACTATGTATATGGAGATATAGAACTGTGAAAGTAGCTTTCTACCTCTTCGATGTAATTGTTACCAAACTAACCATTCTTCTTTTTACAGGCTTCTTTGCTACTAGCACTCAAGCTGACGTAGAAATACTAACCCTAAGAAAAGTTGAATTATTCAACTCTTTTAAAACTGAAGTTGAATTAAATTAATCGAAGTTTCCTTGTCTTGGTTATTAATAAAATTCCTGTTAAAAGGGTTTATTAGATTGTTTGTGCTAAAAGCATTAAGTCTATAATTAGAATCTCTTGAGTTTCTATCTTTTCCAGCAAGCGTAAAACCATATCCATCTGCAAAGGAGTTATCAGAAACTAAATTTGAATCATTGTTACTATTATTTCTAACTACGTAAATGACTATGCCAGCAATTAAAACTACTCCAATACCTATATTTTTAGACTTTTTATCTTCACAGTCTGGGTCTGGATTGTATTCACATCCATCAAATTTTATGTCCGTTGAGTTCGGTGAAGCATTTATTCCTGAGGAAAAAATAATAAAAGCTAATAACGATAAAGTAGTAAGTATTTTTTTTAATATCATAATCTTCTTCCTCAATTAGATTTAACTATACCACCATCTGGTATACATCTAATATGGGCTAGAAATGTTTGAGGATGCTATATGTATCCCCTGTTTCCAATGGGCTTCTGCCCTCCCCTAGAAAAATGTGTAAACCGCACGAACAGTGAGTGTTTTAGGGGAAACTGTGACTACATTATGACTACAGCTTTTTTTACTATGTGACTACATATAGGTCTTATATGACTACATTGTCCCTTAAGTTTCTAAGAAACATTGATAAAAACAAGGATAGTAAGCAAGTGGCGTCCCCTAGGAGAGTCGAACTCCTGTTGCCTGGATGAAAACCAGGTGTCCTAACCACTAGACGAAGGGGACTAAAGAGCAGCATTGTATGGAGGACTAGCTATAAGGTCAAACCTAATTAGCTATTCAACTGAAGAATATTCACTCCTGGATCTGATGTAAACTATTGCTCCTATAAGCAATACGCTAATTAACATTCCGTACCAAAATTCTTGCGTCGCGAGCAACAAAGGAATATCAGCAATTTCAACCACTCTAAGCTCTTCGTACTGCTTTGGAAACGAAGACATGAGTGACCAAGGCTGCACCCTCTCTATTGCCGTTGCTAAAAACACTGCACTACCTAGAACGACCTTTTCAATGGCAATTATACCGACCAAAGGCAACACAGCTGCAACGATGGGTTTCCTGGAATAAGCTCCTGCTAGCATTAACCAAGCAAATATGGGCAGAGACCATAAGAGTTGCATCCACAGGCTGAATATTATTCTTAACCAATCAAGAATGGAATAAGCGTTCCAAATCCAAGTGAAGGGCACTATATCTGAAACGGCAAAGAAGATAGAAGCACTCAGTAATGCAACCATGTGCAGGAAGATTAAAGCCGGTAAAATAATTAGAGGCGCAACAAAGACCACGACAAATACTTTTGATAAAACGGTCTCCAAATCAGAGATTGGAAGCGATCTCCAAAAAATAATACTTTTGTCTTTTCGTTCTTCGTAGAACGTTCCTAAACTGTAAGACAAAACGGCAAATATCATTATAAAAGCAATCGGGAAGCCTAAAACAATCAAGCCACTTCTTATAACTCTTTCTTTTTGATCCACAGTAGCAGCACGCATCCACTCAACTGCCTCACCATTCTCATACACTGAGGTGGAGAAATTAAATTCGTTGGTTTTTATATCAGCGACACCAAAATACACCAGGACAATGACCAAGCTCAAGATGGTGGCAACAATGAAGGGTGCGTAAATTAATCCAACCTTATGTTCTTGCAGTTCTCTTTTAACAAGTGCAATCAGTACGTTCATGATTGCTCTCCAGATTGATTAGATCGATTCATGATGGCCACAAAAAGATCAGCTATGAAAGGAGGCCTTACTTCTCCCAAAGAAGAAAGCTTTTCGATATCCATGTCTTCATAAAGAAAGACTGTCCTGCCAAGCTCAGTTCTTATGTTGATGGGGTTTAATGATTTCGCTTTTTCATTGTTGTCTGCGTTTGGTCTTAGCTCTAAGAATCTTTGATTTAAAGAATCGATGGATTCCTTCATAACGGCCCGTCCTTTATCAAGAAACACGACGTCCGTTAACACCCCTTCTATTTCTTCAACTTGGTGCGTGCTTATTAATATGGTTTTATTTCCATCAAAGTAATCCTCTATTAGACGAGAATAAAACTCTTTCCTGTAAACCAAATCCAAACCTAAAGTGGGTTCGTCTAAAACCAAAAGTTCTGCATCTATGGCCATGATAATTGCCAGATGAAGTTGCACAATCATGCCTCTTGAGAGAGTCCTTATTTTAGACTTGTTTTTAATGTTGGTTTTAGAAAGGATGTTTCTTGCTTTTTTTGGATCGAATTCCGGGTGTACTCCTTCAACGTATTCCAGCATCTGTTCAACGGTCATCCATTTTGGCAAAACCGCTACGTCGGTTATGGAACAAACTTTCTTCAGAAGTTGGTGTCTGTTCTTAAAAGGCTCCAAGCCCATCACTTCTAGAGATCCTTCTGATTTGAGCAGCCCTAAAACCGCGTGCAAGAAAGTAGACTTACCTGCTCCGTTAGGGCCTATAAGACCTAATATCTGTCCTTGATATAAATCTAAATCCAACCCATTCAAAGCATTATTATCTGAGTATCTTTTCTTTATGCCTCTTGCTCTGACCACAATATCGTTTTGCATAACTTAACTCTTCTTAATTAACTTGGATAAATCAATATCCAGTTGATTGGCCTTCTTTACCACCAAAGGCCAGTCTCCTTTCAAAAATTTGTCTTTCTCTAATTTAAACAACTGTTTTTTTGCTGAATCGGTAATGAACATCCCTAAACCTCGACGGTTTTCAACGATCTCTAAATCCACCAGCGCCTGGTAAGCCTTTGACACCGTGAGAGGATTCACGCCGCCTTCTACGGCCATTTGTCTAACGGAAGGGATGGGGTCGCCTGATTTTAGGACGCCGTCGATTATCAGAGAAACTACGTGATCTCTAATTTGTTGATATATAGGTTGTTGTCCTGTCCATTGCATAATAGCAATCTCCCTAACCACAGTGTATTGGTTTGCTAATACACTTACAAGCTGGCTTATTTCCTAAGATTTTTTTGGACGGCTGAGAAAAGCCCTCTGAATATATTGGCTTCCATTTTATCTATTCTTGCTCTTTTAAAAAACCGTCGAACACGGGTTAATAATTTTCTTGGGTTTTGAGTGTCATAAAAATTCACTTCTTGCATGAGTTCATCAAGATGCGTAATTAATCTCTCGGTTTGTTCGTTATCTGCCAACTCAACGTCCCACTCAGGTTTCTCTACAAGATCGTAATGTTCAAGCATTGCCAGTCGTGTTTCATAAGACAATATCTGCACGGCTTGGGATAGATTTAATGAGGAATATTCTTCATTGGTGGGTATGTGAACGTGTAAATTACACATACCAAGCTCTTCGTTGGTCAAACCTCTGTCCTCTCTCCCAAAAACAACTGCCACTTTATTGACACCCTGCTGTAAGGCTTGAACTATCTCCTGACTCGCTTCCCTTGGTGAAACAAGAGGCCAAGGAATTTTTCTGTTACGAGCACTGGTGCCAATGATTAACTCACAATCTTTAGTAGCGCTGAATAGATCTGGATGAATCTCAGCTTGCTCAAGAACGTCTTTAGCAGCTTTTGCTCTATAGAAAGCTACGTCATTAGGAAAATCCTTAGGGTTCACTAAGAAGAGCTTGCTCAACCCCATTGTTTTGATTGCTCTGGCAGACGCTCCAATATTTCCTGGATGCGTTGTCCCTACAAGAACAAATTTTATGGAGTCCGCTAATAATTGATGTGCAGTTTTTTTTTCTTCCATGCGTATATTCTATCAGGGAGTGTCGAAGCATATGTTAGGATGCGCGCCTAAAAACAAACTTATGGAACCAAAAGTAAACATAGCCTTAGAGGCAGCCAGAGCAGGATGCAAAGAATTACTAAGCTATGCGTACAGACTGGATCAGTTGGACGTTAAAGAAAAAGGGCCAACTAACTACGTAACTCAACTGGATAAAAAAGTGGAATCTATCATTATTGATTCTCTAAAGACCATCTACCCGCGTCACACCTACATCTCTGAAGAAGCCGGTAAACTTGAAGGATTCGGTAAGGATATTGATTCAATGTGGATCATTGATCCGCTGGATGGAACAACAAATTACATCCACGGCTTTCCCTACTACGCAATATCCATAGCTTACGTTGAAAAAGGTAAAACTCTTCATGCTTTAACCATAGACGTATCAACACAAAATGAATTCACCGCCAGCCTTGGCTGTGGTGCCTACCTTAATGACAGGAGGATTAGAGTCAGCAAACGCAACGGCTTAAAAGGAGCACTGCTTAGTAACTCTTCTCACGATACTGATTCCGGTAGGGTTCGCCATGACAACATGTCCACGTTTAAATCGTTGTACTCTGAAGGGTTAACCATCAGAAGGACAGGATCTGCTGCCTTAGATATGGCCAACGTAGCTGCAGGTAGGCTCGATGGATTTTGGGGAAGCGGTCTTGGAATATGGGATATTGCTGCGGGCGGATTGCTTGTTCAAGAAGCGGGTGGACTGGTCAGTGATTATTTTGGAGCACCGAACTATTTAGATGGAGATCATGTTATCTGCGCTGCTAATAAATGCTTCAAGCCAATGCTTCAATCAATCAAACCTTACGCTACCATCGTGGAAGATTAAGGAAGATCGTAAGGATCTGGATTTTCTGCATCTTCCACTTTCAGGTGATCTTTAGTCAGCCCCATCATAATTAAAGCATTGGATGCAATATAAATCGAAGAGTAAGTTCCTACAATAACGCCGAAAATTAGAGCTAAAGCAAAATTCTTTATTAACTCTCCGCCCATCAAATAAAGTGAAAAGAGAACCAATAATGTAGTCAAAGAGGTAATTATAGTTCTGCCTAAAGTTTGATTGAGTGATCTGTTTATTAATTCAGTTGTATTTTCGTCCGTCTCACTTCTTAAATTCTCACGAATACGGTCAGAAACAACAATGGTGTCATTCAAAGAATAGCCTATTACTGCAAGTAAGGCCGCCAATACGGTTAGATCAAAATCAAATTCAAAAAAAGAAAAGATACCTAAGACAACAATAACATCGTGAACCAAGGCAGTCACTGCGGCGCCGGCAAACATGGATTGGAATCTAAAAGCAATGTAGAGCATCATGAAAGCCAAGGCCAATATCATAGCCAAACCTCCGTCATCTCTTAGCTCATCACCAATTTGTGGGCCAACGTACTCTATTCTTCTTAAGTCAATTTCAGTTCCCGCTGCATTGCTCTTAAGTAAGGTAATTATTTCAGCCCCCAACGTATCGCTTAGACTTCCCGGGAGCTTAATGAGCACTTCTTGATTGGATCCAAAATTTGCAACTTGCGCTCCTGAGTAACCAGCAGTCTTTAAAGTGGATCGAATTGAATTTAAGTCTGCAGATTCCGGATAGCTAAGCTCAACTAAAGTACCGCCTGTAAAATCTAATCCGTAGTTTAATTCTTTAAAAACCAAAGAGGTCACAGAGATCAAAATAAGAATTGATGACACAACCAATGCGGGTTTTCTCCATGCCATGAAATCTACATTAAAAATCATATCGATAACCTCGAAAGATCTTTTTTACTTCCGTAAACAAGATTTATAAATGCACGAGTTCCCATGATTGCAGTAAACATTGAAGTGATGATGCCGATCATCAATGTAATTGAAAAACCTTTTATAGCGCCGGTTCCTAATGAATACAAAACAACAGCAACTATTAGAGTTGTGAAATTAGCATCCCAAATAGTTAAAAAAGCTCGATCATAGCCTGCATCTATAGCGTCCAAAGGTTTTCTGCCTCGAGCCAATTCTTCTCTTATCCTTGAAAATATCAAGACATTGGCATCAACGGCCATGCCCACGGTTAAAACAATTCCGGCAATGCCGGGTAGCGTGAGTGTTGCAGACAATATGGACATCACGGCTATCAATAAAATGATATTAAAACTCAAGGCTAGACTGGCGGCGATTCCAAAAACACGGTAATAAATAAGAATAAAAAGTAAAACCAAAGCCATGCCTAATTCCATCGATAAAATACCTGCATCTATATTATCGGCTCCTAAGCTTGGCCCCACCGTTCGCTCTTCAACAAAACGCATTGGTGCTGCTAAAGCTCCCGCCCTAAGTAGTAAAGCCAACTCTGAAGACTCACTCGGACTATCCAAACCTGTAATTCTAAAGGTGGTGCCTAGAGCAGCGCGAATCGTTGCAAGGCTAATAATCTCTTTTATTTCATAGGTCTCAAGAACCGGAACTTGTTTACCAGAATCATCAATTTGATATTTAGTTCTTGTTTTCTGCTCAACAAAAAGAACCCCCAATCGCTTGCCTATACTGCCTCTGGTCGCCCTGTGCATTCTACCGCCTCCTTGACCATCAAGAGTTATGTTAACTTGAGGCAAGCCGTTTTCATCAAAGCTGGCTTGGGCAGTGGCCACTTGATCTCCGCCCAAAATTACGGCATCTTGCAGATCCGCACCTGGGCCTTGTTGGCCTTTAAAGGGGTAATTGGTCTTTCTTGTTCTTGGGGTATCCAGTTGAGCTTCTAGGTGAAATTCTAATGTGGCCGTCTTTCCAAGAATTTTCTTTGCTTCTGCAGTGTCTTGAATGCCCGGCAACTGAACGACTATTCTTGTCTTTCCTTGTCTCTGGACAATAGGTTCGGAAACGCCCAATTCATTTACACGATTCCTTAAAGTGGTTAAGTTTTGATCTATTGCATCGGATTTAATTTGATCAATCTCCAACTCAGCTAAGACCAAAGAAATTGTTAATGGTTCTTTTGAATCAGGAGATCCTAAAAACTGAGAGTAATTATCTTCTATAAAATCTTTGGCCTCACTGAAAACCGCTTCACTCTGAAATTTTACTGAAATGGAAAGGTCTTCCTCAACAAACGCTCCTGAATATCGTATTTTTTCTTCTCTTAATCTTCTTTTAATGTCTTGCAGAGTTCCGTTTTGTCTGTTTTTAATCGCCGCGGCAGTGTCTACTTCCATTAAAAAGTGAACGCCTCCTCTTAAATCCAGTCCTAACTTCATTGGTTCAGCTCCTATATTAGAGAGCCATTGAGGTGTCGTTGGAGCAAGATTAAGCGCAACAATAACGTCTCCGCCTAAATTATTGGAGAGAGCACTTTTAACCTTTAATTGATCATCTGATGAGCCTGTTCTTATCAGAACATAATCATCCGTTGTTTCTATTCTTGTTTCAGAGTCTCCATCAGCAAGGATAGTTTCTATTCGTTCGGTTAGGTTGCTGTCCGGGCTTTGCGAACTGGAATTGTAAGATACTTGAACAGCCGGGTCAGGAGCATAAAGATTAGGCAAAGCGTAGATTATTCCAATACATAAGATTGAGATAATCAGTAAATACTTCCAAGTGCCGTAACGTTTCACAAAATACCTAGATTGAATTAATCGTTCCTTTAGGAAGCACGTTGGAGATAGCGCTGACTTGAACTTTAACCTTCATGGAATCATTTAAAGTAACTTCCAGAAATTGGTCTCCGATCTTAGTAATTTTTCCTAAAATGCCTCCTGCGGTAACCACTTCATCTCCTATCTCTAAGCTACTCAACATTTCTTGATGAGATTTTCTTCTCTTGTTCTCGGGTCGAATCATCAGGAACCAAATAAGCACCATGAAGCCTACTAAAAAAAGGAGTGTCGGATCAAAAAATGTAAATGAATCTTCCATAGTGTTTACTCTTTATTAATATTGGGGTCTTTGGAATTTTTCCAAGTAGACCTAAATTCGTTTAAGAAAGGCTGCAATGTACCTGTTTCGATTGCTAGTCGCAAATCTCTCATTAATTTTTGATAGAAATGTAAATTGTGTATTGTGTTGAGTGTGGAACCTAAGATTTCTTTTGTTTTATCCAAATGATGTAAATAGCTCTTAGTAAAATTAGAACAAGTGTAACAACTGCAGCTGTCGTCTAGCGGGTTAAAGTCATTCTTGTGTTTAGAATTTCTAATTTTTACTTCCCCTGTCGAGGTATACAGATAACCATTTCTAGCGTGTCTTGTGGGTATAACACAATCAAACATGTCCACTCCTTGCTCAACCGCATTTGCAATATCCAATGGAGTCCCAACGCCCATAAGATACCTCGGAGCAGAAATTGGCATTTTTGGTGTTATGTAGCTAACTATCTCTTTTAGTTCTGACTTTGATTCACCCACTGAAAGGCCTCCAATAGCGTAACCTTCAAAACCAATACCGGTCAAAATTTCAAGAGATTCATCACGTAATTCTTTAAAAACGCCCCCTTGAATGATTCCAAAGAGCGATTGTTTGTCAGATACAAAGCTGTCTCTGCACCTTTGTGCCCATCTTGAGGACAGGCGCATAGAAGTCTCTGCGATGGATTTTTCTACCGGATAAGGAGTGCATTCATCCAACACCATGGCTATATCAACGCCATATTGTTGTTGTAAGTCCATGCAAGATTCTGGGGAAAGGAACAATCTATCTCCGTTTAAGGGAGAGTTAAATTTAACGCCTTCTTCTGTAATTTTTCTGTTCTTTGCCAGACTAAAGACTTGATAACCTCCGGAATCTGTAAGGATAGGCTTGTCCCACCCCATAAATTCATGAAGACCACCATGATCTCTAATGATATCAACACCCGGCCTTTGCATTAAATGATAAGTATTAGATAAAACTATCTCTGCGCCCAACTGAGATAAGTGTTCTGGTGTAAGAGATTTTACAGCACCGTAAGTTCCTACGGGCATAAAAGCTGGTGTCTGAAACGAACCGTGAGGAGTAACAACCTCTCCGCGTCTCGCGGAACCATCTTCTTTAATTAATGTGTACGTTAATTGTGAGGCCATCATTCACCGTTGGTTATAAACATAGAATCCCCGTAACTGAAGAATCTGTATTCATTTCTTATAGCGTGTAAATACGCAGACATTATCCTCTCACTCCCACCAAAAGCACTAACTAATAAGAAAAGGCTTGATTTAGGAAGGTGAAAATTGGTTAGAAGAGCATCAACTATTTTAAATTGATAACCCGGGTAAATAAATAAATCAGTTTCTCCTTCATAAGGCTCCATGACTTGAGAATCCATTGCAACGGATTCAAGGCATCTCAAAACAGTGGTACCGATTGCAATAACTCTTCTGCCTTCATTCTTGGCTTTCATGATGGTCTCAACGGCAATATCATCAACAGAGATTCTCTCTTGATGGATTACATGGTCTTCTATTTTATTTACCTTTATTGGCTTAAAGGTACCCAATCCGATATTCAAGGTTATTTCAGTAAATTGAATGCCTTTGGACTTAAGTAGATCAAGGTGAGACTTATCAAAATGCAATCCTGCGGTTGGAGCAGCAACAGAATTTAGCTTCCCTGGATCTGCATAAACGGTTTGGTAACGCTCCTCATCTACAGGCGCAGCAGGGCGCTTAATGTAAGGGGGCAAAGGCACTTCACCAAAATTATCCAATACGGAGAGCACAGGTTCTGAAAATTCAAACAAACAAAGGTAGTCTTTCTTTTCTTTTAGTCTTAGCTGGATAGTTTTTCCCTCCAGATAGACCGTATCGCCCTCTTTCAGTTTAGAGTTTGATTTTGTTTGAACAGAAGCGAGGTGAGAGTCCACGACCCTTTCTATTAAGATTTCAACTTTAGCGCCTGTTTCTTTAAAGCCTATCAATCTGGCCTTTAAGACCTTTGTGTTGTTTAAAACCACCAAGTCTCCTGGCGACAGGTATTCTTCTAATTGATTAAACGCTTTGTCTTCAAATCTTTCTCCCATTACAAGCAGTTTGCTTGCTCCTCTTATTTTAGGAGGATGAAACGCTATTAGATCTTCTGGGAGATCAAAATTAAAATCGTCGAGATTCAAATCAAAGTCCTTATGGTGCCGAAG
Source organism: SAR86 cluster bacterium SAR86B (assembly GCA_905182235.1). Classification (GTDB taxonomy): domain Bacteria; phylum Pseudomonadota; class Gammaproteobacteria; order Magnimaribacterales; family Magnimaribacteraceae; genus CAJJAM01. The sequence continues at coordinate 15,617 of CAJJAM010000002.1, forward strand.
GAGAGACTCGAACTCTCACACCCAGAGGGCGGGGGATTTTGAATCCCCTGCGTCTACCAATTCCGCCACTTCGGCTATAAAATATATAAAATCCTAGTAGAAAGTTTACTATGAAAAGGTAAACTTCCGTTCTTAAAGTTAACAAGAGCGTATCTTATGTTTAGTTTTTGGATTAGGAAACGTATTTTTTCCTTAATCACATTTCTTTTAAAACCCGTCATAAAATTTGAAATAGAATTTGATGATGGCGTTTCTGTTGAATTGATGAAAGCAGCAGAAACGGTGTATGCCATTCCTACAGACTCAGTTACAGACTTAGTGTCATTACAGCTTGTAACAGAGAATCTTAATATTTTTAGACCTCTCTCAAAAATATCAAACTCAAGGCTTAGCAGATTTACTTGCCTAAAGGCTCCTGTGTTCAGCCGAAAGCAACAAAAGATTATTCGTCAGGCCAGTTATAACCTTGAATCAATCATTGCATTGGATGACAGTCAAGTCACCGTTATTCCTACCTCTTTCTATTGGGGCAAGCATCCCGACAAGCAGAAATCATTATTTAAGATTCTTTTTTCTCAATCCTGGACAGCAACGAGCCCAATAAAAAAACTTTTTAAAATTATTTTCCACGGAAGGTCTTTAGTCATTAAATTTCACAGACCCCTAGCTATCGATGAACTTAAAGATAAAGGTAAAAATACAAAAGATAACGCCAGATTAATAAGCAGATATTTAAGAGCGCTCTTCAGGCGATCTAAACAGGCCAAGCTAGGACCGGATATTTCACACAGACGAACACTTGTGCATTCTCTTAGCCAAAACGCCGAGGTAAAGAAAGAAATAGAAAGGCTATCTGAAGGTAATGCAAAAATTAAGAAAAGGCTTAAGAAAAAATCTTTACGCTATGCTAATGAAATTTGTTCCGATCTGAATTACCCCATTGTCAGGCTTCTTATCAGGTCTTTTTCTTGGTTTTGGAACTCACGCTATGACGGTATTCATATTAATAACCTAGAGGAGATAAAAAAGATTTCTAGTGAAAATTCAATTGTTTACGTGCCCTGCCATCGCAGCCATATAGATTATTGCGCTTTGTCTTATATTCTTTATGAAAATGGACTCATGGTTCCTCAAATTCCTGCTGGAAATAATCTTAATCTGCCTATTATGGGCAGGATTCTAAGAGGTGGTGGAGCTATTTTCATGAGAAGGTCTTTTAAAAACCCTCTTTACAGTACCATTTTTTTTCAACACATAAGAAACCTGATCAGAAGAGGAAGTTCAATAGAATTCTTTCCAGAAGGAGGAAGAAGCAGGTCCGGGCTGTCTCTGCCATCAAGACCGGGGCTCATCTCTATGATAATCAGAAGTTTTGCTAGCCTAGAATCTGATAATGTAAAAATAGTGCCTATTTACATAGGTTACGAAAAAATTCTTGAAGGCCAAAGCTATCTTTCTGAGCTCTCAGGTAAATCAAAAAAGGGTGAAAGTCTCTTAGATCCACTAAAAGTTTTAAAAGATTTTAATAACTACCTTGGCAATGCATACATAAACTTTGGATCCCCTATCGACCTGGGAAGCTTTCTTAGAGAAGAAGTTGAAGAATCGGATTTAAAAAAGAATGCACTTAGTGAAAAACCTGAATGGTTAAGAAAGGCCACTACAAGCTTGGGTGAGTTAATCATTCAAGGTATTAATTCTTCAGTGGCAGTTACAACCACCAGTTTGTTTTCAATAAGCTTATTAACCGATTCAACTCAATCTTTGAGCGAAGACAAATTAAAACAAAGAATAAACCTTTATCTGGATCTAATTAAAAACTCTAAAACCTACAATCACGTCTGGCTAACCAACACCAATGCTTCAGAAATTATTAATAAGACGGAAGAATTAAAACTAATCAGTAGTCAGCTTGTTGGTAATTCTAGAATATTTAAACCCACTAACGATGAGACATCCATTCTTTCATTTTATAAAAATAATATTTCGCATATTTTTATACTTTATTCAACTGTATGCGAGTCACTCAGGTACGTTAATGAAATTTCTTACGATGAAGTTTTAAGGTTGGTTGGGTTGGTTTTTCCTTTCTTAAAAAGAGATTATAACCTTCTGGAAACTGATGCAGAACTCAATGATCTCATTAAAAGTGCTTTAAAAACCCTCATGAAATCTGGTTTGATAGAAGAAACTGAATCAGGAAATCTAACAAAACCCAACTCCGACACAGCAAAGTATGAAGATTTTATTGCTTTATCTAATATTAGCGAGCCTAGTATTAAAAGATTCTTCATAGTTTTAAACACCCTTTGGGAGCACCCTTCAATAAAAAGAGAAGAGTTAAAAAAGTTATGCACCAATATTGCCAAAAGGCTTGAGTCGGTTGAAGGTTGGCCTTATCCGGAATTTTCTGACAAGAATAAATTTGATGAGTTTATAGACAAGCTTTTATTGGATAAATTAGTAAAAGAGGATGGAGATCTTAACCTTCAGGCTGCAAGAATTACAAAGCGGGTTAAGAAAGATTATTTAAATTTCTTTAATCAACAATTTATCAACCTCATTAATGAGATGAACTAACGACGTACACGTCAAATCTAACCACCCTACCTTGGATTGAAAAACTAGGTTTTTGATTATTCAAATAACTGGAATTTTTATGTCTCTTAACTATTACCCTTTTTTTTGCGAAATTTAAGGCCTGTATGAGTAAATCCTCAGAAAGGTCTTCTTCCGATAGATCTCTTAAAGCTTGGATATTCTTTTTTGCTCTAGCACTTCCAGTGTTAGGAAACATTGGATCAAGATAAACAACGTCTGCTTCATTTTTCTTAATAGCAAAGAAATCTCTAGCATCCGATTGAATCAATTCAAACTTACTGACCAAGCTCAAAACGTATTCCTCAGTTGAATTCTTGATGCCATCTTGCAAAAGGTAATGCAACCATGGAACCCTCTCAATCAACACTACGGAATTAGAAACGGTGGCTAATTCCAAGGCATCTCTTCCGAATCCAGCCGTAGCGTCTACGACAGAACAGTCTGAAGGTAATCCCTTCATGCACCTTAAAAGGTTGCTTTTCTTTTTATTGTTTGACCATTCCGTAAAATTACACAGAATAGGTTTTTGCTTACCTTTTAGCCCTATTTGTAAATGACTCTTTTTTTTACCCCTAACGAGATAATATTGATCATTAGCTAATTGGGGTTCCTTTTCTTCTTCACCTCTAATTAAAAGATCCAGTCCAAGCCTTGAGGCAAGATCTTGAATAATTAATTCAGATTCATTGGTTTCAGAAATCAATACAGGCAACATCAAACCCAGTAAGAAAGAAGCCAAACTCCTAATAAGACCCTATAAATAACAAACGGGGTAAAGCTAAAGCGATTCACTAATTTTAAAAAAGCATCGATGGTTAAGTAGGCGATTACAAAAGACACACATACTGCTAACACAAGGTCAGAACCCTGGTTTAGCAGGTCTTTTATGCTTAAATTCATTAATTCTGAGGCCGCTATTGCTCCTATCGTTGGAATGGCCAATAAAAAACTAAATTTTGCCGCTGCTTCTCTGCCAATGCCTAAAAAAAGAGCTGCCGATATGGTTACACCTGACCTGGAGGTTCCAGGTATCAAAGCAAAACACTGAGAGAGACCGATGATGAAGGCTTGTTGGGTGGTTATCAAGTTAATGTCGTTAGAGGTTGTTTTTATCTTATCCGACCACAACAGAATAAGACCAAAGAAGATTGTTGCATAAGCTATAATTTCAGATGATCTAAGATTCTGATCAACAAAATCTCTTAAAAGAAAACCCAGTATGAGAATTGGTAAGACGGCAACTAGAATATTGACCAGTTGATGAGTTTCCTCTTTATTCCTTTGATTGAAAGACAGCCCTCTTATCATTCCTATAACTTCTTTTCTAAAGTAAATCATCGCTGCCAATAAAGTGCCTAAATGCACTGCCACATCAAAAACGATTCCTGTATCGGTTGAATTAAGAAATTCACTAACTAAGATTAGGTGTGCCGAGCTAGAAACTGGTAAAAATTCAGTCAGCCCCTGGATAACAGATAGAATAAAAAGATCAACGATACTCATTTAGCTTTCTTCCACTGATCTTCACCAAAAAGATAGATGGGAAGGAGTTCGGCAGGTTCTAATAATTCATTGTTAATGTATTTATCTTTTGCAATTGACAGAAGATCTGAAGCCAAAGGCAGATTTAAAAAAATATTCTTTGATATTTCCTTAAGTCGCTTCTCGATCAGATCACATCCATCTCCAACAAAGAATGTATTCTCCTCATAGGCAGATAATTTAAATTCTTCTACTGGAATGACGAAAGTATCGGAAGTAACAAGTGCGTCTTTTGAATATAAGAATTCGCCGACGTAGAGCTGTTGCATTCGAGCATCAACAATAGAAACGATGCGATCAGCGCCTAATTGAGTATTAATATTTCTTGCTAACACTTCAAGACTAGAAACTTGTATGGTTTTTAGGTCATTACTAAATGCCAAACCTTGAGCTATAGAACACGCCAGTCTAATACCAGTGAAAGATCCGGGACCGCAACCAACAGCGATTGCATTCAAGTCTTGCAATTGAGCGTTTGCCAGTTCAAGTAAAGCTTTGATTTCTATTAACAGCCTTTCCGTGTGTTGTTTGGGTAAAATTTTATGGAAATGAAAATCATCATCGTTAAACGAAAGACTCAGAGAACAGGCATCGCTAGAAGTCTCTATGGCAAGAATATTTGCCATATTAAGATCTTTTTATTTGATCAAGAATAGCTCGTGAAACTTCTTCAGGAGACTGACTGCCGGAAACCTTGACGTAACTAATGGATTCTATTCCTTTTGAGTAGAACTTAATTAGCGGGGAAGTTTGGTTGCTGTAAACTTGCAATCTATCTTTAACCGTTTCAGGCTTATCATCCTCTCTTTGGACTAAAGGTTCACCGGTCTCATCATCAATATCATGTGCTTTTGGTGGATTGAATTCTACGTGATAGTTTCTTCCAGAACCAGGATGCATTCGTCTGCCTGACATTCTATTTATTATCTCTTCTTCGGGCACGTCTATCTCTATAACAAAATCTATTTCTATGGATCTCTTAACTAAGGCTTCTGCTTGAGGAATTGTTCTTGGAAAACCATCAAAGAGAAACCCTGACTGACAATCACTTTGAGCTATTCTTTCTTCTACCAATCCAACAATAACTTCATCGGAAACCAATATCCCAGCATCCATAAGTGCTTGTGCTTCTTTTCCCAGGTCAGTTTGTGCCTCTACTGCCTCTCTCAGCATATTTCCAGTAGAGATGTGCGGTATGTTAAAGGCTTTACATATAACATCTGCTTGTGTGCCTTTTCCAGCACCGGGAGGGCCTAATAATATTATTTTCATCTTTGTTCTCCTATTGCAAATGCCAAAGAGTAATCCTTTGTATCGGTTATTGTTAAATGAAATTTTTCCACACCCCTTTCCTTAGCCACCCTCCCTGCCTCACCATGCAGATTGGTGTAGGGAGCGCCCGCTTCAGATCTAAGGATTTCAATATCTTTTATTAAAACACCTTGAGAAAAGCCTGTTCCTAAGACTTTTGAAACCGCCTCTTTGCAGGCAAAATTATTACTGAGGTACGAAACTTTTTTTGTTAAGTTAATTTTTTTATTAAACTCATAAGACTCTTTCTCAGATAAAATCTTGTTAACAAACTTATTCCCAAACTTTAAAAACACATTTTCTATTCTAGATTTTTCTAAAAAATCTGCGCCAACACCTTTAATCATTGTTTTGCCTCGTTTTCGATTAAGTATTTTCTTATATTTAAGGTCTTATTGCCAAGTTGAAAGTCCAGTGCGCGTCTCATTATTTGCTTTGAGGCATTCCTTGAGCTTGTGCTGATAAGATCTCCTTTGGCAAAACTTAGGATATCTTTACCTGAAAAAGTATTTACCACAGATTTATTTTCATCCGCTCCTAAGTTGGTGAACCCTAAGGTAGGATCAAAGCTATAAAAAGAATCAGCATCTATAGACTTCCCTGTTAAAGCTTCGCTTTCTAGATCAATTCCGTAACCAAGCTCTTGGAGTAAAATTAGCTCAAACGATCTAAGTTGCAACTCGATTGCCTCTTGATTTTGTTCTTTTGATAAATTGTAATAAAGAGACTTAAGCTGTTGAAATATTTCAGGATGAGGATCTTCCTTTTCAAGTGTTTTTGTTAAAAGTTCATTCAAGTAGATGATGCAACTAAATGCCACCTTAGAAGACAACCTGAAATGGTCTATGATTTCGCAATGAGTAAGGTTCTTCAAGTCACTCTTCCCCACAAAAGAAATTGAAAAAACAGAAGAAGGTGTTTGAATAACTCTTAGGCTACTTTTGGGTCGTTTCGCCCCCTTCGCTACGAAAGAAATCTTTCCAAAATTTTCAGTGAAAGCGTCGACAATAAGACTCGTTTCTTTAAACGACCTTGTGTGGAGAATAAACGCCGGTTCTAAATTAGCTCGATTAACCAAGATCGTATCCCATTGTGCTCATGAAAGCTTCGTTATCGGTCCATCCGCTCTTAACTTTAACCCAGAGACTTAGCATTACCTTGGTTTGAAGCACTTCTTCTAGATCCAGCCTGGCTGCCGTACCAATGGATTTTAAACGCTTCCCTCCTTGACCAATAACAATACCTTTCTGACTCTTTTTTTCTACAAAAAGAGTTGCTTCAATGTGCGTTACTTCATTTTTTAATTGAAAAGAATCGATCATGACTGAAATGCGATAAGGGATCTCATCTCCCACTCTGGTTATGCATTTTTCTCTTATTATTTCACTCGTTAAAAACCTTTCAGTGGTATCTGCCACCTGATCTTCTGGGTAAGAATGAGCTCCTTTAGGAAGCTTAGAAAAGATAGAAGCTTCTAGGCTGTCAATATTTTGGTCTTTTAAGGCAGAAATAGGGACAATATCTGAGAAATTAAAATTCAGTGATAGTTTTTCGATAAATGGGAGCAACCTGTCCTTATCCAAAACTCTGTCCACTTTATTAATAACAAGGATGACATGATCTAAATTAGCAGGTATCTGGGCCAGCAATCTTTCATCTTCTTCATCAAACCTTAATGCTTCAATAACGTAGAGAAGAACATCTACCCCTGACATTGCATCCAAAGCCACTTTATTCATGTAACGATTTAAAGCTCTCTTCTGACCTTGATGAAAGCCAGGGGTGTCTATAAATATAGCTTGAGCACCTGCCTTAGTTTTTATACCCAAAAGTCTATGACGAGTTGTTTGAGGTTTTCTGGAAGTAATAGAAACCTTCTGTTCAACTATCTGGTTAAGCAAGGTTGACTTGCCCACATTGGTTTTACCGATTAGGGAGACGTAACCTGTTCTTGAATCTTCTGATTTAGTCATTCTTTAATTCTATTAACTCTAACATTTTTTCCGCAGCTTTTATTTCAGCTTTCTTTCGTGTGCTGCCTTCGGTTTCAACGGTCAAACCTAAACCATCAAGACGACACAGAATTTTAAATTTCTTAACTTGATTATTATTCTCTTCGCCAACTAATTCATAAAAGGGTAAATCATCTCCTCTTTTTTGAAGATGCTCTTGCAACCTGGACTTTGAATCTTTTAGATCTTGGGAATGGCTAAGAGCACTTAACCTTTCATTAAATAACGTGGATACGATTTTAGAAGCTTCATGAAAACCTCCGTCAAGGTAAATGGCTCCTATTAATGCTTCAAACGTATTACCCAATATTGAATTTCCTTGAGCCGTCTCTCCTTTTCCTATTTTTACACAGTCTTCAAGACCAATTTCTTTTCCCATCTCATTAAGTAATTCTCGACTAACCAAAGACGCCCGAAATTGGGTTAACTTGCCCTCAGACAAACTCTCAAATCGTTTAAATACCTCTTCAGCAATAATAAAATTTAAGAGCGCGTCGCCTAAATATTCCAATCTCTCATTATTATCAGATGAACTGCTCTTATGGGTAAGAGAAAGTTCCAATAAAGCAGGGTCTCTAAAACTGTATCCTAATTTTTGACTAATAGAGCGCATGGGTCACTATTGAATCCTTCCGTTCCTACTAAAACCTGGAAACTCAGAGAAAGAACCCCAGTGCAACCATATGTATTCCGCTCTACCGATAAGATATTTATCAGAAAAATACCCCCAAGCTCTGCTATCTAAGCTGTTATCTCGATTATCTCCTATAGCTAAATAGCTGCCTTCTGGCACCTTCCATTTGTGCTCCTCATAGTCTGAAATACCTTGAGATTTAATGATATGAGTGCCCTTATCCAATGTTTCTTCTATTAAATCTCCAGTTTCATCTTTTCCAATTATCGTATGTGGAAGCTTCGTACCATTTATCCAAACTTCGTAGCCCTTAATTTCAACTAAATCTCCAGGAACGCCAAGAATGCGTTTGACGTATTTGATGCCTAATTCCGTGCATCGTTGTTTTTGTAAAGCCATGAACCTGTTCAAAAAAGACTGACTTTTTTGAAGAGATAAGTTGATGATATCCGGTCTTGCTTCTTGAGGGTTAACGTCACATAAACTATGGGGTGGTAAAAAAACAGCAACCTCATTTCTCTTGGGTGCCGTTAAATCAGACAACAAGTAATGGGTACCTGGAAATTTAAGACCGTAAGCGTATTTATTTACAAGCACAAAATCACCTATTTGTAATCCTGGTTCCATTGATCGTGAAGGGATTTGATATGGTTCGTAAGTGAACGATCTCAAGCAAGTAATAACAAATAATATAATAAAATACGATTTACTTTCTTTTCTAAGATCTTCTATTTTAATGAAGTGCCCAATCACCCATGAAATACCTGCCAGTAAAGTAGCAATGGATAAAACTAAGCCAAAATCTAAGTTTAATTGAAACACCCTCACTAGTATTACTAAAGCCAGGATAAACATTATAAAGCTCACAATATCCCTGCCTCGACTGTTTTTAGAGCGAGTAAAAAGAACCCAAAAAGAATAACCAATCAGTTCGCTAATAACAAATAAAACTAGAGCTGTATCCATCTTAATCCCTAACCTTTAAAACTGATAAAAAAGCATCTTGAGGTATTTCAACCCTTCCTATGCTCTTCATTCTCTTTTTGCCTGCTTTTTGCTTTTTTTGCAGCTTCATCTTTCTAGTCACATCACCGCCATATAATTTAGCTGTTACGTCCTTTCTGTATGCTTTAACTGTCTGTCTAGAAATTATCTTCCCTCCAATCGCAGCTTGTATAGCAACATCAAATTGCTGTCTGGGTATAACCTCTTTAAGGGACTCAGTAAATTGTTTGCCCTTTAAAGAGGCAACAGATCTATGTGCCATATGCGCAAGAGCATCTACACGATCTCCATTAAGAAGAATATCTAGCTTTATTACATCTGCTTCTTCGTATCTATCCAAAGAGTAATCTAGGGAGGCATAGCCTCTGCTGACAGATTTTAACCTATCAAAGAAATCCACTACTATTTCACTTAAAGGAATATCGTATGTCAATTCTGCTTGATCAGCCACGTATCGCATTGTTATTTGCTTCCCTCTTTTGTCGTTGCAAAGCTTCATCACCGAACCAATATAAGCCTCAGGCACTAAGATGTTTGCTCTTGCAATGGGCTCTAATATTGATTTGACCTTACTGTAGTCTGGTAGAGCGCTAGGATTCTCAATTCTTAGTGTTTTTCCTTCCGTATTAATTATCTCATAAGCCACCGTAGGTGCTGTAGCGATGAGATCCATGCCGTGTTCTCGATTTAATCTCTCAGAGACTATTTCCATGTGCAAAGTGCCGAGAAATCCGCATCTAAATCCTGCTCCCAGAGCCTCAGATTGCTCCGGTTCATATTGAAGAGCAGCATCGTTGATGCACAGTTTCTCTAGAGATTCTCTAAAAGCTTCAAAGTCATCAGCGCTTTGAGGAAAAAGAGCTGCATAGACTTGGGGATTCACTTCCTTAAATCCAGGGAGACTTGCTGTGTCTGAATTTGCCTTAACAAGAGTGTCACCAACCGGAGCTCCTCTAATATCTTTTATGCTTGCACAAATGAAACCAACTTGACCGGATTGCAGTTCTTTTAGGTCTTTTATTTTAGGGGTAAAAACTCCAATTTTATCCACATTATGTTTCTCTTTTTTTGAGAATACCTCAATGGAATCACCTTTTTTAATGGTGCCTTTTACAACTCTAACCAGAGACACGACACCCAAATAATTATCAAACCAAGAGTCTATGATTGATGCTTGTAACGGCTCTTCAATTAAGACCTCTGGTTCAGGAATCAAGGCAACTACTTGCTCAAGAACTTCTTCAATACCAGTGCCCATTTTTGCGCTTATGCACGGAGCTTCCGAAGCGTCCACTCCTATTATTTCTTCTATCTCTTTTCTGACTCTCTCTGGATCGGATTGATCAAGATCTAATTTATTAAGGACAGGTATTATTGTTACCCCCTCTTCTACGGCGCTATAACAGGTTGATAATGTTTGTGCTTCTACGCCCTGCGAAGCATCAACTAGAAGAATGGCTCCCTCACAAGCAGACAGAGACCTGGAAACCTCGTAAGAAAAATCTACATGTCCAGGTGTGTCGATCAAGTTGAATTGGTAAGTTTCTCCATTCTTCGCTTTATAAGAAAGACATACCGTCTGAGCTTTTATTGTAATACCCCTTTCTCTCTCTAAATCCAAAGTGTCCAGAACTTGTGAGGTCATCTCGCGACTTGAAAGGCCTCCGCACAATTCTATAATCCTGTCAGCAAGGGTAGATTTACCATGATCGATGTGGGCAATTATTGAAAAATTTCTAATATTCATGCATAGAAAGCAACCTTATAAGGCTGTGAATACTGAGAAGGATAACTACTTTGTAAGCTTTAAGCTAAGAATTCTTTTAATCCCATTACGAGCCACACCAATAGTTATGTTTTTATCGGATTCAAGTTTTTTGAGAGCATTATTAAAATCCGTTGTGTTTCTGACAGGAATGCGTCCTATTGAATAGACAACGTCTCCTTTTAAAATTCCTGCTGAAGCCGCTAACCCAGTGGGGTCTAATTCTTTAACTAAAACTCCAGGCATGTCGCTTTTAGACTCTTGATTCCCCACTATGACACCTAAAATATTAGCAAAAGAGTTGGATTGCGAAGAAAAAGCCAATCCTGGATCTTTAGGCAATTCCCCCACCTTCACTCGTATTGATTTCTTTTTTCCATCCCTCAAAACCACCGCAGTTACTTGTGAGTCTGGTTTAATGCTGCCTACCGTTTGCGGTAAATCAGCAGAATAGAATATTTCTTCTCCATCAAATAAAAGTATTACATCCTCTTCCTTAAGACCAGATTTTTCGGCCGGGCTATTTTTAATAATTTGACTGATTAGCGCTCCTTTAGGTATTTCCATTTCTAAAGCTTCAGCTAGCTCAGTAGTTACTTCTTGTATGCTAACTCCCAACCAACCTCTAGCCACATAACCTTTTTCTTTTAGTTGGTCAGCTACATCCATTGCATAGTCAATAGGAATTGAAAATGAGACCCCCATGTAACCACCAGATCTTGTGTATATTTGAGAGTTAATACCAACAACTTCGCCTTCAAGATTAAATAATGGTCCTCCAGAATTACCTGGATTTATAGCGACATCAGTTTGCAAGAAAGGCACGTAAGTAGTATCCGAACCATTTGGAATGCTTCTTCCTTTAGCACTGACAATTCCTGCTGTTACTGAAAAAGAAAGCTGAAATGGAGAGCCTATAGCCACCACCCACTCTCCTACTTTAAGTTTCTTTGAACTCCCTATTCTCAAGACGGGTAAGTTGTCCGCTTCTATTTTTAATAAAGCAACATCCGATCTGGCATCTAACCCAATTATTTCTGCCTTATATTCTCTTCTGTCTCCTAAACTTACCATTACCTCATCTGCACCTTCCACAACATGGTTATTTGTTAACAGGTACCCATCTTTAGATATTATGAAGCCAGATCCAGTTGACTTAACAGGCCGCTGACGCTGCTGATTTGGTCCTTGTTCTCCAAAAAATCTTTTAAAGAATTCATCGTACCTTGGATCTTCAAAGCCTCTTTGTCCGAACGGACTTGACTGCCTGTTAGACACAGTTTTGGTGCTGGTTATGTTAACGACAGCAGGAGTAGACTCTTCAGCTAAATCTGAAAAGTTAGGGAGATCTTTTGATATAAGCTGGTAACTCACCAGCAAGGCACCCACGGTTAAGGTAAGAAATTTTATTTCGCGCATAATTTTTATTTAATTTTACTTTATCTGATTAGAGAAGTAATTTGCATTTTGAAGTATTCTAGATTTTTTTTCATCTGTTATGTTTCCGCTAACAGAAACAACAAACACTCCTTTGTCTGTTTTAATGAAAACTCTTCGTAATTCAGGTGCTTGCTTAGCTTTGTATTCTGATAGAACTGGAGACAAGCTTACCCTGAACTTTTTGCCATCTTTTGGAAATACATAATTTGCATGCATAGCCCCACCTGAAACGTAATTAAAATCTTTTAATTTTGCATCCATGCCTAAAACTGAATTGTTCAATACCTCCATGGCCTCTGGACTTGCTATTGCATTAGCGATTGTTTGGGATGCTTCTTCTGAAAAAGAATCTGCATCTGTATAGGATGGGGTTAAGAAAAAATTAACTCCAAATACCATTGCTAGGCCTGCTGTAGCGGCTAAATAGCTTTTATACCTCGAGTAAGAAAAATCCTCTTCTACCACGTGAGGTTTTCTTCCTGACAACTCCCTCCTTACACGGCCAGATATATCAATTCCTATATTGCCCAAATCTTCATTGGTTAGACTTCGACGCGTTATTTGAAGTAAATCCCAATAATTTCTTAGATCCGGTTCTTTTTCAATTTCATCTAAAACTCTTCGAACTTCAAACTCAGACAATTCTCCATCTGCCAATGCAGAAATCTTTTCTTTTATATTTTCATTCATATTATTTCTTTATTATTCCTAACTTTAAACTTATCTGTGATTGGTGAGATTAAATTCTCTAAAGCCTCTCGCCCTCTAAATATTCTTGAACGCACCGTGCCAACAGGACAGTTCATAATCTCTGCTATCTCTTCATAGTTTAGACCTTCAAACTCCCTTAAAGATAATGCAGTTCTTGTGTCCTCAGGTAGATTACTTAATGCATCATAGATGGTGTCCTTTAGACTCTGAGCCATAAGAATTTGTTCCGGAGAATCATTGGTGGGTAACTCATAAAAATCTTCATTTTCGGAAATGCTCATTTCTGAAATGGAAGACTCTTTTCTACGTCCTTTAGAGACTAAATAATTCTTAGCCGTGTTAGCAGTTATTCTATAAAGCCAAGTATAAAATGCACTTTCCTCTCTAAACGAATCAATGGATCTGTAAGCTTTTATAAAAGCTTCTTGTGAAATGTCTTCTGCAAGTTGAATTTCTTTAACGAACTTAAAGGCAATAGAAACAATACGAGATTGATATTTTAAAACTAAAAGATCAAAAGCTCGATAGTCTCCTTTTTTAGCTCTTCTTACCAAAGCAAGGTCTGCTTCTTTATTCGTTTCTTTTTTTAATTGCCTATCAACCATAATGAAATAGACCCAACAATGAGATAAAAGTTCTTATTAATAATAGTTCTTTTAAAATTAAATAGATCTTAAAGCTCTCTTGCAAGCTTTAAGGCCCCTCTAAAACCAAGGTCTTGTGGTTTAACTCTGAATATAGGGGTTGCCTTAAGCAGGCTATTCATCGTCTCACTGTCTTCAAATATCTGTCTAAACTTGTTGTTATCTATATCAAATAATAAAGAATTCGTGATCGATCCCGCCAAGTAGACGCCTCCAAGCGCACCCCAAGCCAAAGCGATGTACCTTAAATAAGCAGCATAAAGGTAGTTCATACTCTCTTTTACTTCTAAGCAAACACCATCTGTATTGTAATTTGATAAGATTTCTTCGTTTGTAAGACTGCATTCTTCTTGGTCTGAAAGAACACAATAAAAGAAGTTCAATCCCTTACCAGATAAAAAATCTTCAAAAGTAGGCATCCTTCCTGTCTTGTTTCTAAAAACTTCTATGATTTGATCAAGGCTTTCTTTTTTTATCTTAGCAGGAATATTTAAATGTCCCGCCTCAGTTGAAACAACCTCTTCATTTACGATTCCAGCCATGCCCAAACCAGTTCCTGGTATTACTAAAATTCTTGGGCCCCTGGCATCTAGAAATTTTTTCCCTATACATTCTAGCTCGTCTTCTTCAAGAAAATTAACTGCATGAGCCTGCAAGGCCAGATCATTTACAACCTTAAGTCCTTCCGGAAATAAACTTGATTTCAACTCTGATTGACTAAATTCTAAATCACAATTTACAAACGTAATCACATCTCCTATTACTGGCGCAGCCACTCCAATAAAGCCTCTTCTTATATTGCTAGCGTTTATAGATGAAAGGTAAGCTATACAAAGATCACTCATCGAGTTGTATTCAGAAATCTTTAACTCCTTCGCATTTTGGTAAGAAAACCCATCCTCAGTTATTGCAAACCTGGCATTGGTTGCTCCTAAATCCGCAAGTAGTGACGGCTTAAAATCCATTTTGATTTTTCATGTGTTTATCAACAATTAAGAGAGCTAAATCCTTCATTTTATTTTCTTTTGGTTCAATCTTATTAACAAAGATATCAAAAAGCTCTATGTCCTCGTATTGTAATAATTTTTGAAAAAGCAGCTGATCTTCCTTTTTTAAATTTTCAAAATTATTTTCTACGAAAGGTAAAAGAATTTGGTCAAGCTCCCACAAGCCCCTTCTGCATTGCCACAATATTTTTTTCTTTAAATCTGTCAAGCTGTTTGCCCTATAATGTAAGTGATAAAACCATGAACAAGAAAAGATTAATAAACTTGAACTATTTGAACATACTTGAAATAGCAGGTGAAGGGGCAATGGAGTTATTACAGGGACAATTAACTTGCGATATGGACAAAGTCAGTCCTAAAAACCCCATCCTAGGAGCAATATGCAACCTCAAAGGAAGGGTTGTTAGCTCTTTTGTTGTTATTTCTCCTCATGAGCAAAACACAAACAAGTTTTGGTTAATTGGTCCTGAGTTAATGATGAAAAAAACACAGGAAGTTCTTAAAAAATATTCTCCTTTCTATCAAGTAGATATTTCAATTCTTGCAGATAAAGATATATACGGTGCCGACAATGATGCCTTGGAAAAGTTTTTTCCTGAATTCAATCTTAAAGATAATCAACATAGCGGCTTAATCTTAGGTTATCTGGATAAAAGTTTTAAACTCATCATTATCAACCAAGGCGATAATATTTATGATTCTGGTGATGTTACTTCAGATTTAAGTGACTGGTATTTAGATGATTTTCTTAATAAAGATGTTGAAATCACGGAAGATCTTTCT
This sequence comes from SAR86 cluster bacterium SAR86B, assembly GCA_905182235.1. GTDB lineage: Bacteria > Pseudomonadota > Gammaproteobacteria > Magnimaribacterales > Magnimaribacteraceae > CAJJAM01. The sequence goes on from CAJJAM010000002.1 coordinate 31,072, forward strand.
GAAAAACTAACCCCTCATGAAATAAATTATGACGTTTCCGAAAGGGTAGATTTTGAGAAAGGTTGTTACACAGGTCAAGAAATTGTTGCAAGAATGCATTATCGGGCTAAAAGCTTACCAAGATTATATTTAGCTGAAGGATCTAATGATCTTGCAGAAGCGAACATGTCGATTGAAGATAGAACAGGGAAAAGAATTGGCTCTGTAGTGAAAGTACTAAACCATCAGAAAGGGCATTACGCCTTAATATCAATTAAAGCTGACAAGATAGAAGGAGATTATAAAACTTCTGACGGTCGCACTTTACTAACAATTAAAAGGTAGCCCTACCATCTAATTTCTGTCAGGCCGTTTTTCTTTAAAAATTCATTACATTTCAAAAAATGACCATTGCCAAGGAAACCTTTGTATGCCGAAAGAGGCGATGGATGTGCGGATTCTAAGACCAAATGTTTTGATCTATTAATAATAGATCCCTTCATTGATGCATTTTTCCCCCATAACATGAAAACTAATTTATCTGATTGGTTTAATTTACTTATGACCTTATCAGTGAATTTCTCCCAACCTATATTTGCATGAGAGCCGGGAAGACCTTCTTCAACTGTTAAAACACTATTTAAGAGGAGCACGCCTTGTTTGGCCCATCCTGTTAGTGAGCCATCCGAAGATTCCAGATTCCCTGTGCTTGAGAGTATTTCTTTATAGATATTCTTTAGTGAAGGGGGTATTGCTGTTCCAGGGTTAACTGAGAAAGATAGCCCATTCGCTTGGCCAGCCTGGTGATAAGGATCTTGCCCTAGTATTACAACTTTAACTTCAGTAAAAGGGGTAATTTTCATGCATGAGAATAAGTTTTTTTCTTCGGGATAAAATATCTTTCCTGACCTTTTTACCTCTTCCAGGAATTGACTGATTATTACCATATAGTCTTTATTAAATTCAGATTTTAAAGCCTTTTTCCAGTCGGGCCCCAGAGAAGAGAATATATTTTTTTGAGAAGTTTTCATCTATAAGCACCCTATTCTAAAGAAAAAAAAGTTGTCGATAAACCAAAAAAAAATTAAGAATTTTATCCACAATTTCTGTGGATAAGTCTATGGATAAGTTTTACATATGTAGCAAATGCTTCTGTAACAAAGGAGTGTCAGCGAATTGTACAAATTTTGATCTAATAAAAAAAAACTCAATAAAAACAATAGCTTAGATTTTAAGCACTTTTTTTGTAAAAAAAATTATTAGTTTTTATAAGTTCATTGCTTAAGTTGGTAAAACCCTAGGTTTTATGTGCAAAAGATTGAGACTTCTAATTTAGTTAAATACATTAAAGACTTTTAATTGTTTTAATAACAAATACAAGTAGATAGCATTCTAGCTTAAATTAGATGGTCAGAAACTCTTAGAAACAGACTGGGAATTAATTTAATCAGAAATAAATTCAAATGCTTATTGGGCTAAACATTGAGCCTCTACTTCCAAGGAAATAGAAATAAAAAAGATATAATTACCAGGCGTTTATTGTTTTCCAGGCTGTTATTTAAGAAGTCTTACATTAATAACATTTTCAATAGAAGAAAGAGTGTTTATAGCCTCCTCTTCTACTGTGTTTTCTATATCAATTATGTTGTAAGCAATATCGCCCCTGCTGACATTAGTCATATCAGCAATGTTTAGACCTAAATCACCAAGGGTAGTGGCAATTTGTCCAATCATGGCAGGTACATTCTTATTGGTTATAGTGATGCGGTTAGGTGTTGTTCTGTTTAATTGGACGTTAGGAAAATTAACAGAATTTTTAATATTACCATTCTCAAGGAAATCAACCATTTGATTAACCGCCATAACTGCACAGTTTTCTTCAGCTTGAAATGTACTGGCCCCTATGTGAGGTAGTAAAATTACGTCTTTGTGTTGATTAGCTCTTTTAATTAAAGTTGGTGTTGGGAAATCCGTTATGAAGTTATCTAAATTATTGGAATCAAGAATTTCTAAAACATCCTCTGTATTAACAACCTCATGCCTTGCAAAATTGAGTAGTGAAACTCCTTCACAATGCTTCAAAAGATCTTTGTTAATAATCCCTTTCGTTGAATCTAAGGCAGGAATATGAATGGTTATGTAATCAGAATTCTTAAATAATTCTTCCAATGATTCTGCAGGAATAACTTCACTGGGAAGTTTCCAGGCTGCTTCAACAGAAAGAGCAGGATCATATCCAATAACATGCATTTCTAAAGCGACTCCCATTTTAGCTACTTTTGAACCAATAGACCCGAGACCCACAACACCCAATACGGAACCGGCTAATTCCTTTCCTTTAAACAACTTCTTATTCTCTTCCAGGTAAGGTTCAAGATCTTTCATTTCAGAAAGATGTTGTAAATTATTTACAAAATCTATGCTAGAAAAAATATTTCTACTAGACAGCATCAAGCCGGCAAGGACTAATTCTTTGACAGCATTTGCATTCGCGCCAGGGGTATTAAAAACAACAACGCCTCTGTCGGTACATAAATCAACAGGTATGTTATTCACACCTGCTCCAGCTCTAGATATAGCCATTAGAGTATTGCCAAGGTGTCCTTCATTCAACTTGGTACTTCTAACTAAAATACCGTCAGGTGTTTCAGAAGTTTCAGTCACACTGCAATTAGTTCCACCAAATTTCTCTAACCCAATGGGTGAGATATTACTGTAAGGCCTTACTTGAAAACTTGTCATTTTGAATGGTTGTCCTCTAAAAAAAGCGAAGGATATCATTAATTGCTATTATTCTCGATGAACTATATAGTCGACGGCTTTTTTTAAATGCACATAAGATGAACAAACACTTTTTAAATCTAAAAGAATACGGATCCACTGGGGTGAGAGATTTAGTTCATGGTGCGCTTGAATTAAAGAATGGATCACATCAAAAGAATCTCAAGGGAAAGTATTTGGCTCTCATTTTTGAAAAATCTTCTACCCGAACAAGATTATCTTTTGAAGTCGCCATGAACCAACTGGGAGGCAGAGCTAGCTTTCTTTCTGTCAATGACCTTCAGCTTGGGCGAGGTGAACCCATTTCAGATACTTCTAAGATTATAAGTTCAATGGCTGATGGAATAGTTTTAAGAACCTTAAAGCATAGTACTCTAGAAAAATTTGCTGAAAGCTCTAGTGTGCCAACCATAAATGGTTTAACCGATCTATCACACCCATGTCAGCTGTTGGCAGATATGCTGACTTTTGTAGAACATAAAGGTTCACTAGAAAATAAAAAAGTTTGCTGGGTGGGGGATTTTAATAATGTTTGTTATAGCTACATGGAAGCAGCAGAAATTTTTAATTTTAATCTGACTATTGTCTGTCCGGATGAATATAAACCAATAGATATTGAACTGAATAGCAATGTAGAGCTAACTAATTCAATTGATTCTGGACTTAAAGAAGCTGACCTAGTAACCACAGACGTGTGGGTTTCAATGGGAGATGAAAAAGACAGTGAAAGAAGGCTTTCTTTATTTTCGAACTATCAAATATCGCCAACAGTTATGAATAAAGCAAAGAGTGATGCAATATTTCTTCATTGCCTTCCTGCCATTAGAGGGCAAGAAATCTCTGCAGATATGTTGGATGACCCAAGAAGTAAGGTTTGGGAGCAAGCAGAAAACAGACTGCATGCACAAAAGAGTCTTTTACTTGCTCTTCTTTAAAAAACTAGGATAAAGTCCTCCTTATTGCTTCTTGCCATCTAAGGTATTTTTGATTTTCTTCTTCTTGATTTATTGTTGAGGGAACAAACTCCCTATCAACCTTCCATACATCTTTCAGAGAGTCAAAACCTGAATAGATGCCTGCATTAATACCTGCAAGAAAGGCAGCACCAACTGCAGTAGTTTCTATAACCTTAGGTCTATAAGTCTTAATACTTAAAACATTAGACAATTCTTGACTGAACCAAGAATTAGCAACCATGCCGCCATCAATTTTTAGTTCTTTCACTTCTGCTCCATCTTGTCTCATGGCCTCCAAAAGATCTTTTGTTTGGTAAACAATCGATTCAAGTGTGGCCTTTGTAATTTCGGCAACGCCACTATCTCGGGTTAAACCAAAGATAGCTCCCCTGGCTTCAGGATCCCAATGTGGTGCGCCCAAACCAGTCAGAGCGGGAACTACCACAACCCTAGAATCTGCATGGGCTTTTTGTATTAAAGTTTCTGTATCCGCTGCCGATTCAAAGAAATTTAAACCATCCCTGAGCCATTGAACAGCAGATCCTGCTACAAAAATACTTCCCTCTATGCCGTAAGTTATCTCTCCATTTATTCGGTAAGCAATGGTTGAAAGGAGCTTGTTCTTTGACTTTAAAAAATCTTTTCCTGTGTTTAAAATAACAAAACACCCAGTTCCATAAGTGCTCTTAACATCACCCTCTTCAAAACAACATTGGCCTATTAAAGCTGCTTGCTGATCACCAGCCATGCCACCTATCCCTATGGAGCCTCCAAACAAATTGGTCACGCCATAATCATGAGCATTGTCACACACCTCAGGGAGCATACTTTCTGGAATCTTAAAAAGTTCTAAAAGTTCAGGATCCCAAGAGTTCTCTGCAATGTTAAAAAGCATTGTCCGTGAAGCATTGGTTGCGTCTGTTTTGTGTACCTTACCCTCGGTTAATTTCCAGACTAAAAAACTGTCTATGGTACCGAACAGTAAATCACCTCTCACAGCTCCTTCTCTTGCCCCATCAACATTATCAAGAATCCAAGCCAATTTAGTGGCCGAAAAGTATGGATCAATTAATAACCCCGTTTTTTCTTGTATCATTTTTTCTAAGTCTGGCGTCTTGAGATTATTGCAGAATTCAGAGGTGCGCCTATCTTGCCAAACAATTGCAGGGTAAACAGGCTTGCCTGTTTTTTTATTCCAAACCAAAGTTGTTTCTCTTTGATTTGTTATGCCTATAGATGCAATATCAGAAGATCTTAAGTCCAGTCTCCTTATTAAAGTTTCTGAAACGGAAAGAACCGAGTCCCATATTTCATCCGGGTCGTGCTCAACCCAGCCATCACTAGGAAAGAATTGTTTAAACTCTTTCTGTTCATAATCTATAAAATTTCCATCTTGATCAAAAATAACTGCTCTAGAGCTAGTAGTGCCTTGATCAATAGCCATAATCTTTTTATTCATACATTTACCAAAAAAAACAGAAAACAGAAAAGAGTAACTGTTTTAAATATAAACACTTATCCACAGCAAATACACAATAATTTTCTATATTTATAGTATTGTAATTTACTATAAAACACAGTATCTTGTGTCTAGAATTAAAAAAACCACTATATGTAGGGTTATAGTTAAAAAAAAGAAAGTAAAGTAGAAAAGAAAAAAAAGGGAAAACGCATGGAAACCGCCACAGAAACAGGGAAACAAGACCCTCAACAAGAAACAAAACAAGCTGCACAAAAACCAGCAATAGCACCGGGACAAATGAGAGTAATAAAAAGAAACGGTTCAGTTGTTTCCTACGATGCAGAAAAGATAGCCATAGCAATAACAAAAGCTTTTTTAGCCGTTGAAGGAGGAGCCGCAGCAGCCTCAACAAGAATTCATAATGAAGTGAATGAATTGGCAAATGCCATAACGATAACTTTTAGCAGAAGGATGCCTTCAGGTGGAACACTCCACATTGAAGAAATACAAGATCAGGTGGAACTGGAACTTATGCGCACAGGCGAACAAAAAGTAGCACGTGCATATGTTCTCTACAGAGAAGAAAGAAGAAAGGAAAGGAAGGAGACAGGACCGGCAACAGAAGAAATATCAGACATAAAAGTTGTTTTAGACTCGGGAGAGGATGGAGCTGCAGACATGGCAAGACTGGACAAAATGGTCGGTGAAGCCTGCGAGGGACTAGACGGAGTAGCTAAGGAAGAAATAACAGAACAAGCAAATAAAAATCTCTACGATGGAGTGACTTTAGAAGACGTTAAATCTTCTCTGGTAATGACAGCCAGAACACTGGTAGAAAAAGAACCAAACTACACTTACGTAACAGCAAGAATACTACTAGACAACATAAGATCAGAAGGTCTTTCATATCTGGGTATGCAGGCTCAAGCAACGCAACCAGAAATGGAAGAACTGTACCCAGAAGCGCTGAAGCAATTCTTAGATAAAGGCGTAGAGAACAACATCCTAAACCCGGAACTGCAAAAAATGGATATAGAAAGATTAGGAAAAGCCATGCAGGGGGAAAGGGACAACAATTTTACTTATTTAGGACTACAAACCTTATATGACAGATATTTTATTCATGACAACGACGTTAGATATGAACTTCCTCAAGTTTTCTTTATGCGTGTTTCCATGGGACTGGCACTAGGAGAGGAGAACAAAGAAGAGAAGGCCATAGAGTTCTACAACCTTCTTTCTAGCTTTGATTACATGAGTTCGACACCTACCCTCTTCAATGCAGGCACTCAGCACTCTCAACTCTCTTCTTGTTACTTAACCACGGTGCCTGATGATCTTCACGGCATATATGGAGCAATACAAGATAATGCCATGCTTTCAAAGTGGGCAGGTGGACTAGGGAATGACTGGACCCCAGTCAGAGGACTGGGATCAAAAATTAAAGGGACAAACGGAAAATCACAAGGTGTTGTCCCCTTCTTGAAAGTAGTAAATGACACCGCAGTAGCAGTAAATCAAGGAGGAAAAAGGAAAGGAGCAGTTTGTTCTTATTTAGAAACTTGGCACATGGATATAGAGGAGTTTGTAGAACTGAGAAAGAACACAGGGGACGACAGAAGAAGAACGCACGACATGAATACCGCCAATTGGGTTCCTGATCTGTTCTTAAAGAGAGTATCTGAAGGAAAAAGCTGGACGCTGTTCACTCCTAGTGATACGCCAGATTTACATGACCTTTATGGATTGGCTTTTGAAAAACGCTACGAAGAATATGAAGCACAAACAGAAACAGGTGAAATAGACTTCTATAAAAAAATAGATGCAAAAGAGCTCTGGAAAAAAATGCTTTCGATGGTCTTTGAAACTGGACATCCTTGGATAACATTTAAAGATGTTTGCAACCTAAGATCTCCACAACAACACGTAGGAGTAGTTCACTCATCAAACCTTTGCACAGAGATAACTCTAAACACAAGTCAAGACGAAATAGCTGTATGCAACCTTGGTTCTGTCAATCTTACGCACCACATAGCCGAAGGCAAGCTGGACGAAAAGAAAATAGAGAAAACCATAAACACTGCTATCCGCATGCTGGATAACGTCATAGATATAAATTACTACGCGGTAAAGGCGGCAGAAACATCCAACCTAAAACACAGGCCAATAGGTCTAGGTATTATGGGTTTTCATGATGCTCTCTACATGCTTAAAACACCATACGCCTCAGATGAAGCAGTAGAATTCGCAGACAGGTCCATGGAAATGGTTAGTTACTATGCAATTAAGGCATCAAGCGACCTGGCAAAAGAAAGAGGGGCGTACAGCTCATATGAAGGCTCTCTTTGGAGCCAAGGTATTTTGCCTATTGACTCTATACAACTGCTCAAAGAAAGTAGAGGTGACGACTATTTAGACATGGACGAGAGCTCGACCATGGACTGGGATGGCTTAAGAGAAACAATCAAAACTCAAGGCATAAGAAATTCCAATGTCATGGCGATTGCACCAACGGCAACAATAGCAAATATAACCGGAGTGTCTCAATCCATAGAACCGACTTATCAAAATTTGTTTGTTAAATCAAACCTCTCGGGTGAATTCACAGTAACAAATATACCCATGGTAGAGACTCTTAAAGAACTGGGTCTCTGGGACTCAGTTATGATTAATGATCTTAAATACTATGATGGAAGCGTAGCAGGTATATCACGCATCCCAGAAGAAATTAAAAAACTTTATGCTTGTGCTTTTGAAATAGAACCAAAATGGCTGATTGATGCAGCAAGCAGAAGACAAAAATGGATTGACCAAAGCCAATCACTTAATCTTTATATTAACGAACCTAACGGTAAAAAGTTAGATATTATGTACAGAATGGCTTGGTTAAGAGGCCTTAAAACAACTTATTATTTAAGATCCAAAGGTGCAACCACCTCTGAAAAATCAACAATAGCAACAGGTGAATTAAACGCCGTATCTGCAACAGCAGAACCGCAGGCAACTCCACAAGCCGCCGCCCTTCCTGATGCATGTTCTATAACAGATCCAGACTGCGATGCATGTCAATAAAATCAGGAGAAAATTATGTTAAGTTGGGACGAATTTGAAACACCAGAAGCAGCAAAGAAGCCGCCAGAACAAGAGAAAAAAGCTGCACCCGCCGAGACTGTTGAAATAAAAGAAGAGCAGATTGATGAAGCCTTTAAAGAACAGCCAAAAATAAATGTCTCTCTAGAAACTGGTCCTGTCTCAAGTCGACTGGAGAGAGCAAAAAAAGCAGTAGAAAAATTTGATCAAACTCTTGGAGATGCTGCATTAGCTGGTTCCGCATCAAGAGTGAATGTGGATGAGAAAGCAATGATCAACTGCAGTGCTGACGTCAATCAGCTAGTACCTTTTAAATACGATTGGGCTTGGCAAAAGTATCTAGATGGTTGTGCAAATCACTGGATGCCACAAGAGGTTAACATGACTGGAGATATAGCACTCTGGAAGTCAGAAGAAGGTTTATCAGACGATGAGAGAAAGATTATTATGCGAAGCTTAGGTTTCTTCTCTACAGCAGATTCCTTGGTAGCGAATAATCTTGTTCTGTCTGTTTACAAACACTTAACTAATCCAGAATGTCGCCAATACTTACTAAGACAAAGTTTTGAAGAAGCAATTCACACTCATGCATATCAATACGTAATCCAATCGCTTGGCATGGACGAAGCAGAACTCTTTAATATGTATAGAGAAGTTCCTTCGGTAGCGAGAAAAGCATCATGGGCCTTGGAATTTACTAAAGAGTTGGATGACCCTCATTTTAAAACAGGAACCGTCGAGCAAGATAAAAAACTGTTGCGTAACCTGATAGGTTTTTATTGTGTTCTAGAAGGCATCTTCTTTTACTGTGGCTTTACCCAGATTCTCTCCATGGGAAGAAGAAACAAAATGAACGGCACTGCTGAGCAGTTTCAATACATTTTGAGAGATGAATCGATGCACCTTAATTTTGGTATTGATGTTATTAATCAAATTAAACTTGAAAACCCTCAGCTGTGGGATGAAGAGATGCAAGATCAAGCAGCAGGGATGATCCTTCAAGGAATGCAACTCGAAATAGAATACGCTAGAGACACTATGCCTAGAGGCGTTCTTGGAATGAATGCCAGCATGATGGAAGAGTATCTAAATTACATAGCTAACAGACGTTTAGTGCAAATTGGATTACCGGAAGAATTTCCTAATGCCGAGAACCCATTCCCGTGGATGTCCGAAATTATGGATCTTAGAAAAGAGAAGAATTTTTTCGAAACCAGGGTAATAGAATATCAAACGGGTGGCGCTTTAACCTGGGACTAAATGGTTAGAATCATCGGGCATCGGGGAGCCTCTGATGATGCCCCAGAAAATACAATTTCTTCAATAAAAGAGGCCTTTATACAAGGTGCTGATGGTGTTGAGGTTGATGTCAGGATAACGAAAGACGGAAAAGTTATCTGCATGCACGATAAAAATACGCTCAGAACAACCGGATCATCTCTGGAAGTCAATAAAGTAAAATACAGTGAACTGAAGGAGCTTGACGCAGGCAGCTGGAAATCAAGTGAATGGGTAAACGAACCCATACCCCTATTGGAAGAAGTTCTAGAAGAAGTGCCTAAAGATAAAGAAATATTTATTGAAATAAAAACTGGATTAGAAATAATTGATCCGTTAATTTTATTAATTCAGGACTCAAACATAAAACAAAAAAATATTTCTGTTATTTCATTTAATGATCAAGTAATTAAAAATATTAAATTGTGTCTGCCTGAAATAACAGCGAATTTACTGGTTGCTTTTGACCCTTCCTATAATGAAGAAGACTTACCTCAATTATTAGAAAACATCGGAGCGGATGGAGCTGGAGTACAAAATCACCCAAAACTAACCAAAAGTTTTGTAGAGAAAATAAATACTCTCAACAAAAATATCCATGTGTGGACAGTCAACAAGGGAGATGAAGCAAAGGAATATTCTCTCTTGGGACTTTCGTCAATAACAACCAATAAGCCTGGTCATATTAGAGATTATCTATCAGCCTCTAAATAGTAGTTTTGTTAAGCTTTAAACATTATAGTTGTTGGTATGAAAAACCATAATCAAGGATTTTTAGGGCTGGTTCAAAAGGCTTTAGAAGTTATACCTGAATACGATGTCCATCAAGTTAAACATAAAATTGATCAGTCTGATAATTTTGTCCTAGTCGATGTAAGGGAAGACAGGGAATGGGTTCAAGGAAACATCCCATCTTCCATACACATAGGCAAAGGTGTTATTGAGCGAGACGTAGCTAATTTAATACCTGATCAAGAAACTGAAGTGGTTCTTTACTGTCAAGGAGGCTATAGATCTGCCCTTGCCGGAGAAAGTCTAAAAGAAATGGGCTATAGCAATGTGCTTTCCATGAGTGGTGGTTTTAGCGACTGGGTAAATAATAAATTTCCTATTCAGCAAGAGAGTTAGATCTCATGGAAAAAATAAAAAAGGTAGGAATTACAGAAGTTGTTCTAAGGGATGGCATTCAATCCCTTCTCGCAACTCGAGTTGCTTTGAGAGATTTGGTCCCAATAATACCTGCTTTAGATAAGGTGGGTTACTGGTCAATGGAAACGTGGGGAGGAGCTACTTACGATGCCTGCATCAGGTATCTTGATGAAGACCCATGGGAAAGACTAAGAGTATTTTCTAAATTGATGCCTAACACACCACAACAAATGCTTATTAGAGGTCAGAATCTAGTGGGTTATCGCCCATACTCCAATAAAGTAGTTTCAGAATTTTTAGATAAGTCTGCTGAGAATGGAATTGATGTCTTTAGAACTTTTGACGCCTTGAACGATTTCAATAATATTGAATTTACAATTAAAGAAGTAAAAAAACTGGGTAAACATGCACAGGGAGCCATGGCTTACACAACAAGCCCCGTGCATAATCTTGGCACATGGATGGAGCTAGCAAAAAAAATAGAGGATGCTGGAGCGGATTCAATTGCTATAAAAGACATGGCAGGATTGCTTAAACCTTATGATGCATTTGATTTGGTCAGCAACCTCAAAGAAAAACTATCCATACCTGTCCACATGCAAACTCATGCAACCACCGGCATGTCCACAGCCACCAACATGAAGGCCATAGAGGCTGGCATAGACAATATAGACACTTCGATTTCTTCCATGAGCATGACTTACGGACACTCAGCCACTGAGACTTTGGCCGCCATCTTCCAAGACGAGGATGTTGTAATAGATTTGGATACCCAAGCCTTAGAAGAGATTTCTATTTTCTTTAAAAAAATAAGAAAAAAATATTCAGAATACGAAGGCGACATGAAAGGAGTTGATTCAACTATGTTGGTTAAACAAGTTCCGGGTGGAATGTTATCTAACTTAGAATCTCAACTGAAAGCCAACAAACAGGAAGATAAAATTGAACTGGTAAAAGAAGAAATACCTAAAGTAAGAAAAGATTTTGGTTACCCTCCTTTAGTCACACCAGCTTCTCAAATAATTGGAGCTCAAGCTCTTTTAAATGTCATGGGGAATGTTCGCTATGGCAACCTTTCCAACGAATCAAAAAACTTAATATTGGGAAAATATGGTGAGCTTCCTGGTGAAGTTAATCAGGAACTGCTTTCAAAAATCTCATCATTGGATCAGGAAATAAAGGAAGAAAATTCAGAAGATTTAGTGACCATGAAAGAAGAACTTAAGAAATTATGCACCGAGAATGATTTAGACGATCTTTCAGATAATATGGAAATGCTCCTAACTTATATTCTATTCCCTAATATTGCTTTGAAATTTTTTAAAACTCTTCGATAAATTAAATGACCTTTATTAGCTTTATGTGCAAGAATTAGATTTTATGGAACAAAATTTTAAAGTTACAAACCTTGATCGAACATTTGGAGCTACTGTTACCGATATTAAGCTTACAGATATAGACGATAAGACAACAAAAGATCTATACCGTCTCTGGTTAGACCGATCTTTACTTATTTTTCCAGATCAACATCTGACTAACGAACAACAAGTTAGATTTGCAGAAAGATTTGGCAAGCTTGAATTTGATCTGAGTCCTATAAGCAACGTCAGAACCGATGGCACCGTAAGAGACGCCAACGATGATGATATCGTTAAATCTCTTAAAGGCAACATGGAATGGCATCATGACAGCACCTATATGCCTGTTCAGGCAAAGGGAGCGGTTTTTACTGCACATCAAGTGCCTTCTAAGGAAGGAAGGACGGGATGGGCTGATATGACGGCTGCTTACGAGGCACTGGACCAGAGCATGAAGGATAAAGTAGAAAATCTTTCTGCTTATCATTCCTACGAATGGAGCCAACAAGAGAGGTATGGTCATAAACCACAAGGGGAAAGTGAATTTAATGGCTATGGATTTGATGTGGACCCAAAACCACTCAGACCTCTTGTTAAAGTACACCCCGAGACGGGCAAGAAAACATTAACAATTGGACGTCATGCATACAAGATACCTGGCCTCCCTGATCAAGAAGCAAGAGAGCTGGTAAAGTTCTTAGAGGATTTTGCTTGCCAAGAACCCAGAACGTACCATCACTCGTGGACAGTAGGGGATGCTGTGATTTGGGACAACAGAAACCTCATGCATCAAGCTCAACCTTGGGACTTGACCGAGCCTAGAATCATGTATCATGCCCGACTCGAAGGCGACGCTAAGAGCGAATCTGCTCTCAACTATAAATAGTTATTTTTCGATCACGTCTCCAACCAAGATCTTAGCTTCAAGAAGAGAGCCTGCATTAATAACATTAATATAACCCAAGTTATTTAAAATAACTTTAGCTTTTTCTGCTCTGTTTCCACTTCGACAATAGAGTATTATTTTATTGTCTTTTTTTACATCTAGATCTTGAATCTCAGAAATTTCTTGCCACTCTATACGTTTAGCAGAAGATAAGTGACCTTGATTCCATTCATCAGTAGTCCTTACATCAACAACAAGATCTTCAGAAATTAAAGTTAAGCTTATGGATATAAGGGTTAATATTGAGATTAGCTTCTTCACAAACGAACGGATTAAACTTCTTCTTGTTGCACTTTTCTTTCAGTTCGTAAGAACATAAAGAAACACCAAGTAGCCACTGCTGACAATACATGCCAAATACCATGAGCTTGGAAGAATCTGTCGGGGTCACAATAAGAACTGTCAGGTACACCGGTGAGCCAAATGGAAAAGGCTATTAAATAACTTGCTTGGCCTGCAAAGAACCAAGGGCTATAGGTTCTTCTGTAGCGAGGTGCTTGCGGAGATAATAATGCTGGAATCCAAAACAACAATACCCACCAGTATTTATCAAATTCAGCAATAATCTCTGTAGGGAAAATACCAAAAACAGCACAAACAACAAATCCAACAAGACCTGAAAGCCATCTGAATTGAGGCGACCAAAATCTATACAACGCTTCGGATATACACCAAAGCCCAATAGATAAACCAAACAGATCAATGCCGATTGAGAAATCAAACCAACGCATAAGTCCATCAATTACAACTATGGATATATAGACGGTAAAGAATGTCTTAACCGTCCAACGGCCCATTTCTTTAACGTTGATTAACCAAGGTAACAAAATGTACATTACCATGCTGAGGTTATCTGCCCATTGACCCCAATCGGTATGAGTTCCGTGCATAAGCATGGATCCAGGCCCTAAATAAATAGCCGCTCCTGCATAAAGCATAGAAATAGGAGTAAGACCATGGAATTGATTGGAATCTGTACTCCTGACGTCTTTAGACAAGACCCAAAACATCAACAGTCCAGTAACCATAAAGCCTAAGTTGCTTAAAGCATTGACGGGTTCTCTGAACATAGATGTACTCACCCTCTCGCACCACCTTGAAGCTTCACCTATTACAGCACCAGATTCCAAAGAAGGGATAACACCCAACAACCCTAGAACAACATACAAAAGCATAAATCCAGCACTTATCATTAGCGCAATTGGAAATACTTTAGTTTGCCAACTAGGTCTATCTACAATTTTATCTTCCATAAATTAAAAATATTTAGTTAGTAATGCTTTATAAAAAATTAACTATATCACCCTGATAAAAAAAGAGGGCATAAAGCCCTCTTCTTCCTTTCCCGGAAATTTAGGATATTTAAGCAGTTCTCTTATCTTCAACTGCTGCAGCCCATATTACTAAGCCAAACAGTATCTTGTTTACGAAATCTGCAAGGTTATAAATAAGGTTTAGAGAACTTGCATCCACAGAACCCATTAAATAACCAAACACGTATCCAGCTGGATAAATGGCCCAACCTACAATAATAATCCACATCATTGTGTTGTAAGCGGTTTGTACTGAAGGACTTGTTGTTAAAACTGCCTCTTTGCCTTCTCCCATCCACAGTGTGTAGATCATGTAAACCCAGAAAGCCACTCCTATAAGGAACGCTGGAAGAGCTGGCATAAGACCTGCTTCTCCTGCATAACCAAATACAAGCATTAACAAAGAGCTTACGAATAATTTATAAAACAAAGATGCAGCAACTTCAGTTACCGCTCTTAGAATAAGATAAAACTCTGCCATGAGTAATGGTACGGTTAAGAGCCAATCTATGTACCTAAATACAGTTGGTGTTTCTCCCGTGTCAATCCACACACCGCGCATGTAAAGATAGTGCCAAAAAGCTATACCTGTTACTAACCCAGCTATAGTCAGTGAGGTTTTCCATTTTTCACCTACGTTATCTCTTTCAATAAAAAAGAAAACGGTAGCAGCCAATAAAGCTGCTGTTACTAGCCAAAACGACACTCCCACGAAGTCGTTAGCATTTAAGTCTCCACCGCTGGCAGCAAAAAGAGGTGCCGCTGCAAAACTGGATAATATTATAAGAAATTTCATGTCTTACTCCCATATGAATAATTTAATTAATAGATAGAACCTAGATTTAATCTATTCTGGGCGTCCGAATTATCAATCTAAAAAACCGTGTCCCGGTTATTTCGTCAAATTCAGCAAGACAGGACTATAAAAGTAACTCCTTTTTTATAATTCTTCAAGTAAAATATTATTCTGGCTTCAAAGCTGAGTAGACCAAAGACCTTAATTCTCTCCTGACCTGATAAGTTGAAGATGGAAGAAGTTGCGTCATAAATATAATAACAATATCTTCTTTCGGATTGATCATGAAGACTGTGCTGGCAGCACCTCCCCAACCAAACTCACCTACGTCACTTAAAGTTTGAGATTTAGCAGGATCTAACATCACTGAGAACCCTAAACCAAAACCCACCCCTGCGTAAGGTGTTTCGCTAAAAGCAGACTGACTCATTTCAGTGAGGTCCTTTCCTTCTGGCAAGTGATTGCAGCTCATTAGCTCGATGGTCTTCCTTCCAATCAGTCTTTTTCCTTTAAATTCTCCCTGATTAATGATCATGGAACAAAAGTTATAATAATCGCTCATGGTGGAAAACAAACCTCCTCCTCCAGATAAATGCCTTGTATTTAAAAAAGGTATCTCTAAGAGCCTAGGGCTTCCTTTAGGGTCGTGTTCGTATAAAGCAGCCAATCTGTCTTTCTTTTCTTCAGGGCAAGAAAACCCTGTGTCTGTCATTTCCAATGGGTCAAAGATATTTTTATTAAAATACTCATCTAGCTTCATTCCTGACAACACCTCAACCAAGTATCCCAAAACATCAGTAGAGACAGAATAATTCCACTCGTCTCCCGGAGAAAATTCCAGGGGCAGTTTGGCAAGAATACCAACGAACTCTTCTAGTGAGCTTGCTTGTTCTAATTTAGCCTTACGATATGCAGCATCAACATTAGACTTATTCATGAATCCATAAGTAAGACCTGACATATGGGACAAAAGGTCTCTTATAGTCATATGCCTTTTAGGTCTCGAAGTTAAAAAATTTGGATAAGTCCCTGACTCATAAACTCTTAAGTTCTTCCAATCAGGTATGTACCAGTGAACTGGATCATCCAGTCTAAACAAGCTCTTTTCAAATAATTGCATAATGGAGATGCTGGTGATCGCCTTAGTCATAGAATAAATTCTGAATATGGCATCTTCTTTCATGGATTTATTATTCTCACGATCCATCAGACCTAAAGAGTCCAAATAAGCTACCTCGCCTTTTCTTGCTACCAAAGTCAAAGTACCGATGTACTTGCCATCCTTGACGTAGGTTTCGTCCAAATAAGACCTGATGTTCTTTAAGACTTCTGAGTCTAAACCTACGGATTCTGGGTTTACTGTTTTCATGTTTATCCTCCTAGATAAAGTGAAAGATGATACTAAATTTTTAATGAAAACCATGCAAGCTTCTGCAATAAAGTTTTATCCTTACAAAAAAAAGATTATTATTGTTTCATCGATAGAAAATTGAGGAACCAAAATGCATGACCTAGTTATAAGAAATGGAAAAATAGTTGATGGAAGTGGCAATGAATCATTCATGGGTGATATTGCGATTGATAAAGATCGTATAAGTAAAATAGGCCTGGTTGAAGATCAAGGGAAAAAAGAAATTGATGCTGAAGGTCATCTTGTAACGCCTGGATGGGTAGATATTCATACTCATTACGATGGGCAGGTTTGTTGGGATTCTTATTTAACTCCTTCTTGCTGGCATGGAGTTACTACAGTTGTAATGGGAAATTGCGGCGTTGGTTTTGCACCTGTAAAACCCGGAACAGAAGAATTTCTTGTTCAACTCATGGAAGGAGTGGAAGATATTCCTGGAGTGGCATTAAATGAAGGTGTGAGTTGGGACTGGGAGAGCTTTCCGCAATATCTTGATTCCATTGGAAAAAATAATTACGCCATGGATGTTGGTGCAATGATTGGGCATGGACCCATTAGGTCATACGTCATGGGGTTTGACAGATGCCAAGGCAAAGAAGAGGCATCTGATGGTGAGATAGCAGAAATGGCGGAGATTACTAAAGAAGCCATAGAGGCAGGAGCTCTTGGTTTCAGCACTTCAAGAACTTACCTCCACAAAGATAAATTTGGTGAGTACGTTCCTGGAACGGAAGCTAGCGCTAAAGAAATGAGAAAGATAGCTAATACTATAGCTGATCTAGGAAAAGGAACTTTGGAGATAGTTTCGGATTGGATGGATAAAGACCTTGAGCTAGATTGGATTAAAGAATTCGTAGAGGAATCTGATAGAACACTTACTTACGCACAAACAGGCGGCGACCCATTTAAGACCTGGAAATATTGTGAAGAAAATTTCTCTAAAGGTGTAAAGATCCGTCCTCAATTTACTGGAAGACCCACTGGAATGTTGTTCAGCTTAGAATCAACTGTTCATCCTTTTATTGCCCATCCTAGTTATGCAGAAATAGCTGATAAGTCATTAGAAGAAAAAGTATCTGCTATGAAAGATGAATCTTTTAAGCAGAGACTTCTTTCTGAGGAACCTGCTGTTGATAAAAATCACATGATCTACACTCTGATGACTGCATTTGATAAGCAGTTTCCAATGGATCATATTCCTAATTACGAGCCGCCTCTTGAAGATAGCATTGCAGGTATAGCTAAGAGCTCTAACAGAACAGTGATGGAAGTCATGTATGAAGAGTTGCTTAAAAATGATGGAAAAACTTTTGTTTGGGCCCCGTTCGCACCCTACCCTGACCATAACCTGGATTTCTATAAAATGATTATGGAGTTTGAGAGTTCTGTAGCTGGGCTCAGTGATGGAGGGGCTCACTGTGGACTTATATGTGATGCCAGTATGCCGACTTGGAATATATCTCACTGGACTAAAGATAGAGTTAAAGGAGATAAAATACCTTTAGAGTTTCTTGTCAGAAAACAAACGAAAGAGACTGCAGAAACTTTTGGTTTAATGGATAGAGGACAAATCAAAGAAGGTTACATGGCTGATATCAACATAATTGATCATGATAAATTGTGTGTTTATAAGCCAGAGATGGTGCATGACCTGCCAACGGGAAGCAGAAGGATCATCCAAAAAGCTGGAGGCTATATTGCCACTATAAAAAGTGGCGTGGTGACGTTCAAAAATGATGAAGCCACAGGTGAACTGCCAGGAACTTTAATCAGAGGTGAGCAAGCAGCACACGCTTAAAGTATGTCCTTCACAACGCCTGATTTATCAGATGAAAATCCTGATGCCCTAGCCCTTCTGCCTATACTCAAAAACCTAGGCGGCAGGAAATCCTTTCATGGGAAAATTGAAACCCTGAAATGCCCAGATGACAACTCCTTTGTAAAACAACTTTTAAACTCTGAAGGCAAAAAAAGAATTCTGGTAGTGGATGCTAATGGAATCAATACAGTGGCTCTTTTAGGAGACATGATTGCTGAGGCTGGCGTGAAGAATAACTGGAGTGGCGTGGTTATCAACGGCTACATAAGAGACGTAGATATCATCAATACCTTAAACATAGGCGTACAAGCGCTTGGGACCGTGCCCGTTAGGAGTGCAAAGAAAAATCAAGGCGAGCTTGGAATAGATGTATCTTTTGGAGGGCTGACCTTTAAGTCAGGGGACTACGTTTACGCTGATAATAACGGCTTATTGTTAAGCAAAAGAGAATTAAAGCTATCTTAAATAGACCTTAACGCCTCTGTGATATCCCTTCTGGCAGCATTCCAGGCCGGAAACAATCCTCCTATCAAGCCCACTATAAGAGCCAAGGTCATTCCTTGTTGAACGATTTCACCCGTGACTGCAAAAGCGAAAGCTGTTTGTGTAAAGGAGCCGCCGGCTAGAGTAGAAACGGTGTATCCATTAAATAAAGCATAAGCTATACCCGCGCCCAGAAGACCGCCTATAGTTGCTAAGATTAAAGCTTCAATCATCAAAGAGACAAGAACAGTGGAACCATTAAATCCTAGCGCCCTTAAAGTGCCTATTTCAACCAATCGAGTAGAGACAGCGCTATACATGGTATTTAATGCAGCAAATACAGCCCCTACTGCCATGATATAACCCACCACTTGTCCAAATATCTTAATTAGGTCTGAACCCGAAGCTTGGCTGTCGTAGAAATCTAATTCAGTCAAAACTTTTAACTCCAAACTTGGATAATTTTCTATGTAGATACCTAAATCATCAAAACTGTCTTTGCTTTCTAATCTAACGATCGCACTTGAAACACTGCCTTCTCGTCTAAATATATTTTGCGTTATGGGTAAATCACCCCAAACTTCAGATTCATGGACATCACCGCCAGTAGTAAAGACACCAACCACAGTGACAAAGCCGTCCCTTACTTTTATTTGGTCTCCTAGATCAACTCCATCGTATTGGTCATGAGCTCCCTTACCTATTATTACCTCAGCAGTTCCGGTGTTAAAATTTCTTCCGCTTATAATCTCTAACTCGGGTCTTATTTTAAAACTGGTCTGTTGAACTCCCCTAAACGGCAGGTTGGATGTTGACTCTGCTCCTTTCTTTTTCAAATCAATAATCGCATAAATTTCACCAGCGACTAAAGGGTCTCCGTTTTCTTCTTTGACTCCCGGTGAATTCAAAATGATGTCAACTTCCTGCATTTGAAGTCCACTACTAAGCTCTGAACTGGATCCATCCCTTAGAATTATCACCCTGTCTTCCTGTCCTGTATTGGATATTGTTGAATTCAGACCTTCTCCCATGGCCAAAAGAGAAACCATCACTGCTACTGAGCCTGCGATACCTACAATAATGACAATAGAAGCACCTGATCGCTGAAGCACGCTTTGTAAGTTCATTTGTGTTATGGAGAAAACCTGTCTAATAAAACTCATATTAATTTTTCCTTAAAGCATCTACTACGTTTAATCTCATGGCTGAATAAGCGGGTAATAATCCAGATATAGTAGCGGTTAACAAAGCCAATGCTATAGCGCTTAGAACTATAGAAAATGAAAACTCTATTTGTCCTGCAAATCCTAACGCCACTCCTGAAAAGAATGGGAACAAAGCAAAAGCCATCAAAACACCTATTGCGGCACCTATCAAACAAATCAGCACTGATTCCATCAAAACAAA
>CAJJAM010000003.1 GCA_905182235.1 SAR86 cluster bacterium SAR86B
AATATGGCATCTTGAAAAGCAAGAAGCAAATTCTTTATCTTTCTTGTCAATATTGAGGAAAATGGTGGGCGATACAAGACTCGAACTTGTAACTTCCACCGTGTAAAGGTGGCACTCTACCAATTGAGTTAATCGCCCTGAAGAGCCGCGATTATAGTTATTAAGTATATTGAAGTCACGGTTAAGTTAGGGTTTGGTCGTTTGATACTCGCAATACAAATTCTTTTATTAGAGAGTCAATCTCTTCTGCGTGGGTGAACATCATCATGTGATCTCCTTCGTCTATAATTCTTAACTCTGAGCCTTGTACCTTTTGAATCAATTCTCTAGCATGAGCCAAATCAACGTTTATGTCTTCGTTGCCATGAATTGCCAAAGTCGGAGCATTAATTTTCTCAAACGGTATTGAAAGGTTTGCAAACTGTTGATAATCGTTAACCACGCCCTCTCTTCTTAAACTCATCGGCCAAATCGACCACTCCATGGATTTTAGTTTTGCTACGTTCTTGGGGTTAGAGGTCAGGCGAATTCTGTTTTTAGGGTTGGGAAGCATCATGGCAGCCTTTTTTTTGGTGCCCAAAAAAGACATGGAATAAAGTCCAGCCCACATACTAAAGTCAGAACCGTTCATCATTGACTCATCGTCTGGAAATTTATTTGCATAATCCTCTGAATAACTCACTGCTTCAAAGGCAATAAGACCCAAGGTTTTTTCAGGAAATTTAGCAGCAAATTCCATAGAAGAAGGCCCTCCTCCTGAAATACCCATAACCACAACTTTTTGTATGCCCAATACGTCCAGCAGTTCGCTGTAAGCGGTTGCTTGTTCGGCAGGTGTTTTTCCAACGCCAAGAGGTGTTCTTAAATACCCAGGTCTTGATAGTATTAGTATCCTGAAAGCGTCTGAAGAAATTATGTTTTGATCATGGCCTCCTGGAGATCCATGAATGCTCATCAATATTGGACCTTTGTCGCCAATTATTTTGTATTCGATTGGGCCGAGTTTGGTTTCTGCTATTTTTGAATGACCATTTAGATCATTCACTAAAGAAAATTTAAAGAACCGGTAATAAGAAACGAATAATGCGATAAGAGAAACAACGATAATTAAAAAAATATCCATGGCCATCAAAGAATTCTTTAATTGCTTTTATCAAAGATGAATCCTTGGTAGTCATCAGCTGTAATTTCTTCTAATTTTTCGGTGTAAACAGGAACTCCTATGAAAGGAAGAAAAGCCTTTGCCTTATCTTCTATGTTTGATCCGTTGTACCAAGACTTCGTGGAAGTAAAAATTGTCATGTCCGCAATCTCATTAACTAGCTTCATCCACTCATCTTCAGCAATTTTAGTAGATTCAATAACAGACTTATCATTTTCTAACATCCAACCAATGCAATCTGCTATCCAGTTCACGTGTTGCTCAATTGAAGGCATCATATTGGAAAGAACTGACGGGCTGCCAGGTCCTGTTATGGTAAAAAGATTGGGAAAGTTTCTTACTCCAAGACCTAAGTAAGATTTAGCACCCTCTTTCCACTGATCCCTTAAATTAATCTCATTTCTACCTAAAATATCCAGACTGGTTAATGCGCCTGTCATGGCATCAAATCCAGTGGCTAAAATCAGAGTGTCTATCTCATAGGTTTCATCCGCTTCTATCGCATTGGAGTGTACTTTTTCTATTGGTGTGGCGTGCAAGTCAATCAGGTGGACATTGTCTCTGTTGAAGGTCTCAAAATAACCAGTGTCTACACAAAGCCTTTTTCCTCCAATATGGTATTCAGGGCAGAGTTTTTTAGCCGTTTCGGGGTCATTTACTGTTTCTTTTATTTTGTTTCTTACAAAATTTGCTGCCACTTCATTGGCATCTACGTCTACCGGGATATCCCCGTAACCTCCAAAAAATCCTAATCCTGATTTTTTCCAATTTTCTTCGAGCTGGCTATTCACTTCTTCAAGGTCGGATTCACTTATTAATGCTTCTCCTGAATCACTTGCAATACCAAAACCATTTAAATAATTTTCTTTTCTAAACTCTGCATACCTTTCCTTAACTTTTGCCTCGGTTTCTGTGTCCATGGGTCCGTTATTAGAAGGTATGGAATAATTAGGAGTTCTTTGAAAGACATAGAGATTATTAACATCCTTAGCTATCTCTGGGATGGTCTGAATTGATGAGGAACCAGTGCCTATTATTGCAACATTTTTTCCTGTGAAGTCCACCTCATCTCTTGGCCAAGTTGCTGTGTGAAGCAATTCTCCTTCAAACGATTCAAGTCCTTCTATTTCTGGTTTATTAGGAACGGACAGACATCCTGTGGCAAAAATACAAAATTTAGTTTGATATTCCTGTTTGCTGGTCTTGATGCTCCATTGTGAATTCGCTTCATTAAATTTAGCCTCCACAACTTCTTCTTCAAAATTTATGTCTTTTTTTAGATCAAATCTATCTGCTACATGATTAAGATATTCTAATATCTCAGGCCCTGCTGAGTATTTTTCACTCCAGTTCCATTCTTGTTGAAGATCTTCATCAAATTGATAAGAATACTCCAGAGAAGGGATGTCGCATCTGGCTCCAGGATACCTGTTCCAATTCCAAGTTCCTCCTAGTTCATCCGATTTTTCAATTACCAGGACAGATAGGCCCATGTTTCTGAGCTTATGAAACATAAATAAGCCAGAAACTCCTGCTCCAACAATTACCACATCATACTTGCTGTCTTTGCCAATCATTAAAAACTCTCCAATTTTTCTTGTTCCAATTATGTATTGCTTTTAGTAACTATGCAATTGGTCCAAATCTTAATTAATACTCAATTAATTAATACAAATAAATCAAAAATAGGTAATGTAGAGGTCTGATATGAAACTTTTTTACCTCTCTTTGACAATTGCTATTTCTGCTTCAAGCTTTTTAAATATTTCTGCTTCTGAAAGCCAATACGATGGCTTTCAAAAAAAAATAGAAGTTCCTTTGGCGGCTTCTTTGCCGATTAAAGGTATTAAAGCTGACTATTGCATAAAAAAACCTAAAGCTGGGAGATCTTCTTTCAATTGTGAAGGGCTAAGCTTCGTATTGAATGTCCCAGTAATATGCCTTACTAAATCATGCGGACTAATTATAGATGTGCATGGCTGGAATATGGATGCCAGAATACAAGACCGCAATACTAAGCTTATAAAACTGGGTGGTGAAAAAGGATATATCGTCTTGAATCCACAAGCGAAGAAATCAACAACAGGAAGATCATGGACTCCTAAAGATGACAAGAAAGTTCTTGCTGTCATCAACAGTGTAGAAAAAGCTTTCCAAGTGATGGAGGAAAGGGTGCATTTCACAGGTTTCTCTCAAGGAGCCCTCATGACTTGGAGGTTTGTTTGTAAGTACTCTGAAAAGTTTGGATCTGTTGCACCCATTGCTCACGGTGCAGGAACTTATATTAGCTCTGCAAGGCCTCTTAGGATTAAAGTCATGGATAATTGTTTTGGAACAAATGAATTAGATATTTTGTATGCTCATGGAAGTAAAGATAAGTTGGTACACTTTAGTGGAGCAATAAATACCGTCAAAAAAATTGGCAGTGAGTGGCAATTAGGCAATGCAAAGATAATCTCTGAAGATGAAAACCATAAACGCATACGGTTTAGTAACTCAAAAGGTACTAAATTAGAATTTCTCAGCTATGATTGGATTTCTCAATATGGATCCGGCCATTGCTTTCCTGGAGTAAAGAGTTACCTCGGATGCGGAGAAAACAACCCGTTGCGTTGGGGCGAAGAAGTTCTTAAATTTTTTATAGACAACCCCAAGGTAGCACCAAGCTAAGTTTTCCTTAAAAACCCCTCTTCTTCGGCAATCATCTCTGCTCTCAATTTTAAATACTTAGCGAGAACTAAATTATCAATTCCACGAGACTCGTCTCTGGCTTTGGTCCATAAATCAGTAAGAACCTTATCTTCCTGTAGTTCAGCAACAACTTTTCCAATGTGAAATCTATTAGCTTTAATCAAAATTTAAATAAGTATAATTTTAGGTCTATGCAAAAGTTTCCTAAGTGGTAATATCGGTACCTAAATATTACCGTTAAAAGAAAACAAGGTGTCCAACTAACCATTAAAAAGTTAATTATAAATCAAGTCATGAAAAACTCCCTACTATCTTCGCCCTTAAAATCAGATATCGATAATAAATCTGAAGAATTTGCTAACTACAAGGCAGCCATGTTAGAAAAGTTGGATGGAATTGAAGATCTTTTGGATTATGTTGAACTTGGCGGTGGCATGCATCATCACGAAAGACTTGCTGCCAGAGGGAAAATGCCCGTAAGAGAAAGAATTGCTAATTTCCTTGATCCTGACACACCCTTCCTAGAAATTAGCTCCTTAGCAGCCTATGCATCTGATTATCCGGTTGGTGGTGGTTGTGTTGCAGGAATAGGCATTGTTGCAGGAACGGAAGTGGTTATATTTGCTAACGATCCAACGGTTTTAGCAGGAGCCATGCACGCTTATTCTGGAAAGAAATGGACTAGAGCAATGGAGATATCCAGAGTTAATAAAATACCTTACGTGCAATTTGTTGAATCTTCTGGAGGAGACCTCAGGATGGGTGGAGGAAAGGGCAAAAGTAAAACAAGAGGAACTATACTCGGAGCAGGGCATTTTGCAGAATCAGGTAGAACATTTTACGACGTCACTGAACTTTCTAAATTAAGAATACCTACCATATCAATAGTATTTGGTTCCTCTACAGCCGGAGGTGCTTACCAACCAGGAATGTCAGATTACAATATATTTATTAAAAAGCAGTCCAAAGTTTTTCTAGGAGGTCCCCCTCTTGTAAAAATGGCAACGGGAGAAGAATCCGATGATGAAACTCTGGGCGGCGGTCAGATGCATGCTGAAAAATCTGGATTAGCCGACTATTTAGCAGAAGATGAAATGGATGCTCTAAGAATAGGAAGAGAAGTTGTTTCTCATTTAAATTGGAGAAAAGGAGGCTCTGGGCCCACGCATACATCAGATGAACCTGTAAACGAAATAGAAGACCTTCTTGGTCTTGTGGATCCTGACCTAAAGCGACCTTTTGATGTGAAAGAGGTAATTAGCAGAGTGGTTGATGGATCTAGATTTGAAGAATTTAAGCCTTTATTTGGCCAAACCATGGTTTGTGGTTTTGCATCCATACATGGCTATACCGTTGGGATACTAGGAAATAATGGACCCATTTTTCCAGACACGGCCTCCAAAGGTGCTCATTTTGTTCAGCTGTGTAATCAAATCGATGTGCCTATTATCTTTTTACAAAACATAACTGGTTTTGTAGTTGGTAAAGACTATGAACGGGATGGTCAAATTAAAAAAGGTGCTCAATTCTTAAATTCAGTTTCTAATTCTACCGTTCCTCACCTAACGGTTATTCTGGGCAATTCGTACGGTGCTGGAACATACGCTATGTCAGGAAGAGCTTTTGATAACCGATTTACGTTCCTTTGGCCTTCAGCAAAAATTGCCGTAATGGGACCTCAACAAATTGCTGGTGTCATGTCCATCGTTAGGCGTGCAAGAGCAGCTAGAACTGGTGAGAAATTCGACGAGAAAGAAGATGCTCAAATGGTAGCATTTGCAGAACGAGTTCAAGAAGAAGGGTCACTTGCCTTAAGAGCGACAGGTGCAATTAGTGATGATGGCATTATTGACCCAAGAGACACGAGAACAGTGCTTGGCTTATGCCTTTCAGTGGTGAATGGAAAAGCCGTTGAAGGTGCGCCAGGATATGGAGTATACAGACTATGACTTTTCATAAATTACTTATTGCCAACAGAGGTGAAATTGCTTGCCGGATAATAAAAAGCGCCCACGATATGGGTATAAGCTGTGTTGCAGTCTATGTTGATGCGGATGCGGATTCTCTTTTTGTAAAACAAGCTGACGAAGCAATAAGACTCTCAGATTCTTATTTAAATTCTAAAGAAATTATTGCTGCTGCTAAGACTACCGGAGCACAGGCCATTCATCCTGGTTACGGTTTTTTATCTGAAAATGCTAAATTTTCAAGAGATGTATTAAAGGAAGGTTTAATTTGGGTTGGTCCAAATTCAAGAGTTATCACATCCATGGGCGATAAACTTAAAGCCAAAGTGTTGGCAGAAAAAGCTGGCGTCCCTACCCTTCCTATGACTACTGACCCAAAAAAAGCGGGGTCAATAGGTTTTCCAGTTCTGATCAAAGCTGCTGCAGGTGGTGGAGGCAAAGGAATGAGAATTGTTGAGACTAAAAAAGACTTAAAAGAGTCAATACTTAGCGCTCAAAGAGAAGCTTTATCTGGGTTTGGAGATGACAGAGTATTCATAGAACGTTACGTCGGCTCTTCAAGGCATATTGAAATTCAAATACTTGGAGATTCTCATGGAAACGTTGTTCATTTAGGTGAAAGAGAGTGCTCTATTCAAAGAAGGCATCAAAAAATAATAGAAGAATCACCTTCGCCGAGAGTTGACCCTGAAATGAGACAAGCAATGGGAGAAGCTGCTGTTAATCTAGCCAAAAAACTTAAATATGAATCAGCAGGAACCGTTGAATTCTTGGTTGACGATAAAACAGGAGAATTTTGGTTCTTAGAAGTTAACACCAGATTACAAGTAGAACACCCTGTCACGGAAGGCGTAACTGGAAAAGATTTAGTTTATGAACAACTGAGAATTGCTCGAGGAGAAGAGTTAGGCTATGAACAAGGCGATGTTGAATGGCAAGGCTCTTCAATAGAGGCAAGACTCTATGCAGAAGACCCTTCTAACGACTTTCTTCCTGCTACTGGTCAGCTGATAGCCTATCAACCAGATGCAAA
Source organism: SAR86 cluster bacterium SAR86B (assembly GCA_905182235.1). Taxonomy (GTDB): domain Bacteria; phylum Pseudomonadota; class Gammaproteobacteria; order Magnimaribacterales; family Magnimaribacteraceae; genus CAJJAM01. Next base: position 6,854 of record CAJJAM010000003.1, read on the forward strand.
TATTGAAGCAAGATGGGATACCGGGGTAGAACAAGGTTCAGTAATCGGAACTGATTTTGATCCAATGATCGCAAAAGTAATTAGCACTGGAAAAACGAGAACAGATGCAGCCAACAAACTAGCTCTTGCTTTGGAATCGCTCCACATCGGCGGAGTAATTACAAATAGAGATTTTTTAGTTTCATCATTAAGGTCTGAAGAATTTCATCAAGGGCTTACTACTTCTGATTTTATTGAGAAGGTTAATCCGCAAAGAAAAATTCCCATGGTGGGAGAAACTTTAGAGCTCGCATCTTCGGTGGCTGCTCTTTGGATTCAAGGCTTAAATAGAAATAATTCTAGAACGCTAAGTCAGATTCCATCGGGATGGAGAAACTCGAGACTTCCTAAGCAAAAATTATCATTTAAGTGCCTAGAAGAAGAAGCAACAATCACTTATCAAATACGCAGAGACGGGTCTTTTGATTTAAATGAAGGGTCTATTGCAAAAATATTTAACTGGAAAGAATCTGGAATAGATATTGAAATAGATGGACAGCGCTTCTTTTCAAAGGTTACTAAGAATAAAGAAACTGTTGTTGTTCATATGCCTTGGGGAGATGCTGTTTTAGAGATATTACCAAGGTTTGTCTTGCCAGGAAGTGAAGTCCAAGCAGGAGGCTTAATTGCCCCCATGCCAGGAAAAGTAATTGATCTAAAAGTGAAAGTTGGATCTAAAGTCAAAAAAGGAGATACTTTGGTTATTTTAGAGGCCATGAAAATGGAACACCAAGTCAAAGCTTTTGAAGATGGGAAAGTTAGTAAACTCTTAATTCGAAAAGATGATCAACTTGAAAATGGTACTCTTCTAATGGTTGTAGACCCTAAGTAAATTTTTGTGGCTCTTTCTCTAAGTAATTCAGATCAACTTAATGTGATTGAGAGATCAGTGAAGACACCCAAACCTTTATTGTCAAAATCTAAAGAGAAGCTCTTGTCAAATAGACAAAAGGAAGCTCTTGAAGATTTAGAAGAGCTGATCAAAGGTGGCTACCCTCAACTAACAATGTCTGAAATAGCAGCTAATCTTAAAGTTTCTTTAAGAACTTTATATGAAATAGCCCCCAAGAAAGAAGAATTGATTTTGATAGCAGTAGACAGATTGCTGTTTAAAATTGGAGCAGCTGCACAAAAGGCAATTAATTTAAGCGATTCACCCATGGCTAAATTAAATGCATTTCTTAATGAAACAAATAAAGCAACAGAAAGAAATACTCTTGCTTTTACAGAAGACTTTGGGAGGATTCAAGGTGCAAAAGATCTGGTGGACTCGCATGAAAATTATGTGATGAATGTGACAGAACAACTCCTGGAAGAAGCAATAATTGCCAATGAAATAATTTCTATTGATACATCGGCAATGGCTTTAATCTTGTCAGGTCTCAGCAGAGAATTGGATAAGAAATACTTAAAGAAAGAACTTAAAATTACCCCTTCTGATGCTTTAAAAGAAATAATAGAAGTTATTTTTAAAGGCCTCAAAAGAAACGAATAGAATTATTGGAGAAATTATGACTAGTGAAAAAGAAAAGATAATTATTGGAAATTGTAGTGGGTTTTATGGCGATAGACTCTCAGCAGCAAAAGATATGGTTGAGGGAGGCCCTATTGATGTTTTGACGGGTGACTATTTAGCGGAACTAACCATGACAATTCTCTACAACCAGAGAATGAAACGAGGTGAAGACCAGGGATACGTAGGAACTTTTTTAAAACAATTCGCTGAAATAGCTCAAGCCTGTGAAGAAAAGAAAATAAAAGTTGTGACTAATGCTGGAGGGCTTAACCCTTCATCAATGGCATCAAAGATCGAAGAAATAGTTGATGAATTGGGCTTGAGTCTAAAAGTTGCTTACATTGATGGTGATGATTTAGCTCCCAGAATAGAGGAACTTAATGACGCTGGGGAAAAGCTGAATAATATGGAGAAAGGCATAGCCCTAGAAGAACGTGGTAAAAAAACCTTAACAGCAAATGCCTACTTAGGCGCATGGGGCATTAAGGAAGCTTTAGATGCGGGCGCAGACGTTGTTGTTTGCCCAAGAGTGACGGATGCTGCTGTAGTGATAGGTCCAGCGGCGTGGAAATTTAACTGGTCGAGGAATGATTTTGATGCTTTGGCTGGGTCTTTAGCTGCCGGCCACATAATAGAATGTGGAGCGCAAGCCACCGGCGGTAATTATTCCTTTTTTCAAGAAGTGCCAAGTTTTAAAAGTATTGGATATCCAATTGCAGAAATATTTGAGGACGGAAGTTTTACAATTACAAAACACCCAGGAACTGGCGGACTTGTTTCGGTTGGAACGGTCACCGCACAACTCTTATATGAAATCGGCTCTCCGGCTTACATGAATCCTGACGTTATAGGACATTTTGATACCTTAAAGATTGAACAAGAGAGTGATGACAGAGTTCACGTCTCTGGATGCAGAGGCAGCAGTGCTCCAAAAACACACAAAGTCTGTATTAATCTTTCTGGAGGCTTTAGGAATGGAAGCGAAATACTGCTAACAGGTTTGGACATTGAGGAAAAAGCTAAACTGGTTACGGATCTAATTTTTGATAACGTAGGTGGAAAAGAGCAATTTGATAAAGTAGACATACAGCTGATTAGGACGGACAAAGAAGATCCAAACTCCAATGAAGAAGCCCAAGCTTCATTAAGAATTTCCGTCATGTCTTCTAACCCAGACCTTGTAGGGAGACTGTTTAGTGCCAAAACCACTGAGCTAGCTCTTGCTTCCATTCCGGGATACACAGGAAGAGCTGGTATTGCTTCCGGTCACTTCATAGAATATTGGCCGGCTTTGGTAGACAGTAAATTCATAAAAGAAAACGTACACATTGATGGAAAGACCATAGAAGTCATACCAACGAGTCAAATGGATTATGAAGAAATTTACTACCAAAAAGAACCTTATGAGAATGTTGTTCCAGAAATAAATGACTATAAAGAAGTCCCTTTTGGTAAGTTATACGGAACCAGGTCTGGGGATAAAGGTGGCTGTGCAAATTTAGGTGTTTGGGCTAAACAAGAAGATGCTTACTCTTACTTATTTGAATTCTTAACGGTTAAAAAAATTAAGGAACTCCTGCCGGACCTGGCGGAATTTGAAATAGATCGTTATGAGTTACCAAACATTCTGTCTCTTAACTTTTATGTGCATGGAATACTTCAAGACGGAGTGTCTTCATCCACAAGGCTAGATGGTCAGGCTAAATCCCTAGGAGAGTATCTAAGAGCTAAGAATATTGAAGTACCAGAATTCCTAATTAACTAAATAAACAGAGACCAATATGAACAATCAAACAAAATTATCACTTGAAGGGTTGAACTTTGAAGCAACTAAGATAGACGTATCAGAAAATATCTTAACCATTACCTTGAACCGTCCTGAAAGAAAAAATGCCCTTAATAACGTCATGATGAATGAGCTTAATTATGCTTTCGCTTACGCAAAACAAGAAAGAGAAATAAGAGTTGTTGTAATAGCAGCTGAAGGAGATGTTTTTTGCGCGGGGGCAGATCTCACCAGGCAACAATCAGAATCTAATATTCCCAGAATAAAAGGATCAGATGATATTAGCTTAGCCATAAGGCATTTATACAAACCGGTTATTTGTAAGATTCAAGGTAAGGTTCTTGCTGGTGCGTTGTTGATGGTTTCTAATTCAACTCACGCCATTGCCGTTGAAGAAGCAGAGTTTTCTGCGCCAGAGATACTAAGAGGTCTTTGGCCGTTTATGGTAATGGCAGGACTTTTCAGAGTTATGCCAAGAAGAGCAGGTCTGGATTTTGCAATGCGCGGTCAACCCATTAATGCAAGGAAAGCTGAAGAATGGGGACTGATAAATGAATCAGTGCCAGCAGAAAAGTTGGATGAAACAGTTTCAAACCTGGCTGAAGAGTTAGCCAGCCTGGCACCGGGTACAATGCAATTTGGTCTGGAAGCTTATGAAAAACAAGATGCAATGAGTTTTGATGATGCCCTTCCCTATTTACAAGAACAAATTGCTAAATGTTTTGAAGGAGATGATGCAAAAGAAGGCATTGCAGCTTTTTTAGAAAAAAGAAAGCCTAACTGGGACTAAGTTAGTTATCTTTAGTGGCAGCTAAGTAAATAGCTACAAGGACTATAGCACCGCCAAATCCCTGCAAAAGGGAAATAGCTTCACTTAGGATTAACCATCCAAATACTGCAGCTGCTATCGGTTGTATTAGAAGCACCAACGAAGAAAGATGGGCTGAAACTTTTGAAATACCGTAGGTTATTAATCCCGATGCTAAAGTCTGACTTATGACAGCATATGCAATCAAAACCATCCAGCCCTTATAGCTTGAAGGAAAAAATGTATCTGCTTCTATAAGGCTTATTGGTAATAGAAAAATAGCCGTGAATACGGTGGAGTAAAAAAGAGCCTTAGCCGGTGATAAAAAATTAGTTACACTTTTAATACTAAGTATGTAACCAGCATAGAAGACGGCTGCTATGATTCCCAAAGAATCGCCAAACAATCTGGATTCATCCGAACCACTTCCTGCCAACACGACTAAAAAGACACCAACCATCGCCATTGACAAAACAATAAAAAAAGAAGACTTAATTTTATGTCCTAGGAAAAGAAAACCAATAACTACAACAAAAATAGGAGCGGTATTTGCCATTAACGTAGCATGAGCAACAGATGTAAAACTAATGGACCAGTTCCAAATTGCCATATCTATAGCAAAAAAAGCTCCTGAAATTGATAGCAAAGGAAGAAGCTTCTTGTCCTTAAGTACCTCAAAAGAAAATTCTTCTTTTTCTATTTTCAACCACACATATAAGAAGGGAATGGCCAAGAAAGCTCTATAGAATGCAGTTAAAGACGGAGAGGTTTCACTGTACCTGACAAATATAGCTGAAAGGCCCAATAAAACAGCACCGCAAGATAAAGCCAGCAGGCCTTTTACAAATGTTTTTGAATTTTCCATTTAACAGAATAAAACCTAAGTTATACTTCATTATCATGGAAAACTTGAGAGAAAACAGCCAAGAAGTGATTTCTGTTTCAGAAGTTAATAAAAGGGCTAAGAATTTATTAGAAAAAGAATTCTCAAGCACCTGGATTGAAGGAGAAATATCTAGCTTTACCGCGCACAGTTCTGGACACTGGTATTTCACCATAAAAGACGAGAAGTCATCACTGAGCTGCGTTATGTTCAGTTATGACAATAATAAAATTCTCTTTGAACCCCAAGTTGGAGATAACCTTATAATTAATGGAAAGATCAGTCTTTACAGTCCAACGGGCAGGTTCCAACTCAACGTAAAACACATAGAATTAGCAGGCGAAGGAGCCTTATTGAGAGCATTTGAGCAATTAAAGTTCAAGTTAGAAAAAGAAGGTCTATTTGACCCAGCCAATAAAAGGCAACTACCTCAAATGCCAAAGAAAATAGGAATCGTAACGTCCTCTGACGGAGCAGTTTTCCAAGATGTGATTAACGTATTAGGAAGAAGATCTCCCAACATAGAATTAATTCTTATACAAACTGCCGTGCAAGGAGAAAAAGCTCCACCTGAAATTTGTTCAGCAATCTCAAAAGCTACCTCCATAAAAGATATAGATGCAATTATTCTTGCAAGAGGCGGCGGCTCTATAGAAGATCTTTGGGCTTTTAACAACGAATCTGTGGCACGGGCCATTCATAACTCTGATATCCCAATTATTAGTGCCGTAGGGCATGAAACAGATTTTACGATTGCTGATTTTGTAGCAGACTTGAGAGCGCCGACGCCCTCAGCGGCAGCAGAGATACTTAGTCAGTCTTACAGCCAACTCAATGAATCATTGGAAGGCTATAAACAGTTGATTGCAAATGCCATTACCAGTCTGATTAAAAGAGAATTTCAGGAACTGCAAAATCTCAGTAAAAGACTTAGGCATCCAGGGGATAAGCTGAGGGAGTTGTCTCAGAAATTAGACAATATTGAAACGTACATCAAGAAATCCATGCAAAATCATTTGCTGTCACAACGCAATAACTTAAATCTTCAATCAAGTAAATTATTGCAACAATCTCCAGTTCAGAACCTTCAAGAATCAAAACATAAGTTATCTGACCTAAGCAAGAGCTTAACTTTTTTGATCTCTCAAATCAGTAAAGAAAAGCGATCATCCCTATTGGCACTCTCTTCTACTTTAGAAGCTGTAAGCCCACTGGCTGTGCTTAATCGAGGATACTCAATCCTGACAACCAAAAGAGGAAAAGTTGTGACGAGCGAAAAAGAAGTAGAAGCGGGTGAAGAACTGACTGCTAAATTAAAAGAAGGTGAAATCAGAACTAAGGTTTTATAAGAAAATGGTTAGAAGTAATTTTCTAATAGCTTTTTTCTTCTTATGTTCTTGCTCCAGCATGAACATAACCAACAGTTCTAATTGTTCCTATCCAGTACATTCTCCTTACCCTGGGGGCGTTTTAAACGTTCAGATTAACAGCGCTTTATTCGATGAAAATAAGGAAGGCATCAAAGTTGGTCAGGGCCTTCACCTGGTATGTCGATCTGGGTTTAAAAATGTGAATCTCATTTCTCCTATTCCACTCTCCTCGAAAAAGATCCAATTAGATATAGTATTAAATAACAAGATAATTGAAAGCATTCCTGTGATTAATAAAGAATACAGAGAGTCCAGGATTACCATCACCGATAATGACATGGTTAGCCCTCCCAAAGAAGTACTCCCCAGAATTAAACTAGAAGCTTCGATTATCAAGGCTGCTAAGAATATTAATAGTTTCTCTAACTATTTTGTATTGCCCATGAAAATGCCTACTAAAGGAATAGAAAGTAGTGAATTTGGTGTTAGAAGATTTATCAATGGAGCTCCAAGAAATCGACATACCGGTCTAGACATAGCAGCACCTGAAGGCGCTGATGTTTATGCACCACTTGATGGGGTAGTTCTATTAAGTGAAGAATTCTTTTACAGAGGAAATATTATTTATATTGACCATGGAAATGGCCTGATAAGTAGCTTTTCTCATCTACAGAAAAGTCTTGTTAAGAAAAATAGAAAGGTAAAAGCAGGAGATTTAATAGGCAAAGTAGGAAAAACTGGAAGGGTTACCGGCCCTCATCTTCATTGGGAAGTTTCTATTCTTGGAACTACGGTTGATCCTAAATTATTCTTAAGAGCAATTAATTAAGATTCTTGATAACTTTTAATGAGTGCTTCTAAACCTTCTTGTGTCTGAGGACCAATCAAGGTGTCTCTCAGTTGCCCCTTTGTATCCAGGATATAAGTTGCTGGCAAGCTTGGCGGTGCCTCCCATCCAAAGAGCAGTCCAGGATTAGTCAAAATACTTGGAATATTGACTTTAAATCTCACAATCTGATCTTGGAGTTCTTCCCCTTCAAGTTCATCAAAATTAAAGGCGAGAACTAAGACCTCTTCTTTATTGTCATTGTAAAAATTAGTTAATTCTGGCATCTCCTTTATGCAGGGTGGGCACCAATCAGCCCAATAATTCACCACCAACCACCTTCCTTCTAGATCAGAAAGTCTTCCATTTGAGCCATCAGCCAAATCGAAATCTGGCTTACTACATCCTGTAAAGAATGAAACTGCAATTAAAGCAAAAACGAATCTATATACATTGGGTAATAAAGAATTAAGCATAGAAGTTAAACTGTGTTTAAAATATTAATAATATGAGTAATTTTATCATCTATCACAATCCTAGGTGTAGTAAATCAAGACAAACTTTAGATCTGCTGAATGAGAAAGGCTGTGAGCCTAAAATTTTTTTATATCTAGAAGAAGAATTAACCTCAGAGAATCTTAAGGGAGTTTTGCAAAAATTAAATATGGAGCCACGAGGTTTATTGCGCAAAGGAGAGGAAGAATACAAAAAGAACAACCTATCAAATGATAAATTAAATAATGAAGATCTAATTAACTTTATGATTAAATACCCTAAACTCATAGAACGACCCATAGTTATAAAAGAGAACAAAGCCGTCTTGGGTAGGCCACCGGAAAATGCACTTAAACTTATAAGTTGATATATAAGTTTAATAGTATGTTTATAACCCTAATTTTTAAGGAGAAATAAAATGGAAGAGAACAAAACAAGATTTCAAAAGATTAAAGAAAACCCCTTCGGTTGGATGTTTACCGGAGATCTATTTTTTCTAACTCTAAATAGCATTTTTCTAATGATGGTTGTCTTCATAATAATCTCCATCTTTTCATCAATATTCTCTAATAATCTTATAGATCCTGAAGGAAAAGCTCTTGTAATAAACCCTAGTGGCCCTATTGTTGAACAGATTTCTGGTCCTTCTGATCCATTTCAAACTCTACTCACGGGGCAGCAATCATCAGAACTCTACGTTGGAGATTTACTAGAGGTTCTTGAAGCTGCTTCCAACGACGAAAGAATAAAAGACTTGGTGCTTCGTCTTGACAATATTTCAGGAACAGGTCAAGCCGTTTTATATGATGTTGGCTTGGCTTTGAAGAACATTAAAGAATCTGGGAAAAGAATTATCGCTATAGGCGATGATTATTCTGAGAGTGGATTCTATTTGGCTTCATTTGCTGATGAAATAATAATGAATCCTGAAGGATGGATTCTGTTAGATGGATTTGACAGAAGTAAAATGTATTACAAATCTTTCCTGGATAAATTAAAAATATCCGCCAATGTTATCAGAGTGGGGACTTTTAAATCAGCGGTTGAACCTTACTTAAGAGATGATATGTCTGATGCAGCTAAAGAGGCAAACTTAGCTTACCTTGACGTCTTGTGGTCATCTTGGGTTAATGTTGTAAGCGTAAATAGATCCTTAACTCCTGAGAGTATTCAATACCTGGTGGACAACGCTGATGAATTAGTCAAAAAGTCTAAAAAAGGTACTGCCGAAGCTTTCTTAAACTATGGAATGATAGATAAACTCTTAACCCGGACCGAGCAAAGAGAATATATGGTTCAGTTATTTGGAGAGTCAGAAACAGAAGAACCCTTTAATAAGATTTCTGGAGGAAGCTATTATAAAGTTTTGCAAGATGAGAAAAAGGCAAAGACCTCGGAGAATAAAATAGCCGTTGTTGTTGCAAGAGGAACAATTATGGATGGAGACCAGCCTCCCGGTACGATTGGCGGTGATTCAACTTCAAGATTAATTAAAAATGCTTATGAAGATGAAGCCGTAAAAGCAATTGTCTTGAGAGTGGATTCTGGAGGGGGCGGTGTTTTTGCTTCTGAGGTTATAAGGCAAGAATTATTAAAAGCTCAAGAAAAAGGAATAAAGGTTATTGCCTCTATGGGTAATGTTGCAGCCTCTGGTGGGTATTGGATTTCAACAAATGCGGATGAAATATGGGCTTCCCATAACACCATAACAGGCTCTATAGGAATCTTCGGTTTATTGCCTACTGTAGACAAAAGCTTAGAAAATATAGGTATAAACACTGATGGCGTATCAACTGGTAAGTTGGATGCTAGTGGAGACCCAACTAAAGGACTAAGCCCAATGTTTAAAAACATCATCCAAGCTGAGATTGAACACGGATACAATAAGTTCATCACCCTGGTCAGTGAATCTAGGGGTATTGATAAAAAACAAGTTGATAACATTGCTCAAGGTCGTGTGTGGGCTGGAGAAACAGCTCTGGAATTAGGTTTAGTAGATCAACTTGGAAATATTAAAGATGCTATAAATAGAGCTGCGGAACTGGCTGAAATTGACAGTTATGAAACTTACTACCCATCTGAAGCGCTTGACTGGAAACAGCGACTCTTAAGTTCAATTTTTTCTATTAGTGGAGGAATTATTCCTCAGAGCATTCTTGATAATTTCTTTGTAAAAAGTTCTTTAAAAACTCTAAGTGAAATAGAAAGTTTTAACGACCCAAAAGGTATTTATCTTAAGTGTGAAAACTGCTAGATCTCTGAGATAAGAGTTCGCGAACCAGAGAAGGAGATAATTTTTTCTTCTTTTCTAAAGAAAAATCATCTAGCTCTGAAAGTAGCCTTAGCAGGTCGGATAAATTACGAGAAGTGTAAGTTAGTATGTACTTGACTGTCTTCTCTTCAAGTTTGATACCCTTTCTTTCAGCGGATTGGTTTAGTGCTTCTATTTTCTCATTTTCGGTAATTTCTGGAATCTCTATCGCAGTAAAAGCTAACAACCTTGAACGAAGATCTCTCAGTCTCACCGTAAGATCTTGGGCAACACAATGTGAAGAGAGAACCAACTTAGTTTCATTAATGAGACTTTGATTAATAAGATTAAAAAGTGCACCCTCCCAATCCTCTGAGTCTCCTAATTTATCAAGGTCTTCGATGAAAACTGCATCCATTTGATCAAGTCCATTAAGAATCTCAGGTTCATTTATTCTAGGATCGGAAAGAGCAACAAAGGCCGTCTTCATGTTTTGGTTTAAAAAATCTCTATTCAATGCCTGCATTAAATAATTTTTTCCTACACCAGCCCTGCCCCAAAGAAGAAAAGAGTTTGAGATAGAAGAGGACTCAACTACATTGCCTAAAATACTTAAAGCCGTTTTTGTAGAATCACATTTAATAAAGTTTTCTAAACTAACCGACTCATCCAGCTTTATATCAAGAAGAAGTTGCCGAGGGTTTTTAGGAGATATCATGAAATCTGCTTAAAGACTTCCTTGCCTTCTTTTCTTAAATAAGAGACCACACTTAGTATTATATAAAAAAGAACTCCGGCCATAGCGATGTACTCTAGATAAACAGGAAAGACTTCGAAGGAAGCTCTTAAAAGGACGATTATAAACAGCGCTATAGTCCAACCCGTGTAATGCTTTCCCCATCTGTTAGGCAATGCTGCAGAAGATTCAAAAAGCAATAAATACAAAGTTGAGCCAACAAGAACTATTCCATCTCGGCTTATCATTGTATAAACAAACCACAAAGGAAGTTTGTTTGTGAAAGCCAAAGCAAGCAAAGTTCCTACAATCAAAAACTTATCAGCAAGAGGATCAAGAAATTGCCCAAATTTACTTATCCAATTGTATTTTCTAGCCAAGTAACCATCCAAACCGTCAGAAAGCCCTGCACCTATAAAGAGAGTCAGAGCCAAAAGGTCATTGCCTTGATAAATATAAACGCTTATAGGTATTACCAATAAAAATCTTATTGAAGTAATGATGTTAGGGATGGCTGATAACATTAAATTCTTTTTTTATAAATAAAACTAAGCGCTATTCTATCTTCATCATCCGGTAAAAAATCAAATTCTTCGTTAGCAACCATAATTTTTCTAAAATCAATTTTAGATCCCAAGACTTGGACTGACAATTGAATATCATTATTTTGTATGGTTTTTAAATTCAGGTTCTTGACTAGAATGTTATTACTGATATTTTCCAACACTTCTTTTAAGGCCTCTTGACCTCTAACATTTCTAACGACGACAGGGATGGTGACTTCAAGTTTGTTCTCCACCTGCACTTGAAACTCATTGTTAATAAAATTAATTAACTCATTTAATGTTTTCTCAAGAGAATTGGCATTCGTATTTATTGAACTAATACAATAAGGTTTTTCTATAACTATCCCAAAATCATCTTCATTAAAGCAGGCCAACCAGGCGCTTAAATCGTATCTTTTAGTAATTTTTGACATAAATACATTTGCAGGCAGAGGGCTCAGCACGTCTAATAAACTTAAATCAATCAAATCCATTGAAGGAAATACTGGATAAGATAGTCGAGTCACCGATATATTTTGTATTTCCTGTTTAGAGTTCAAACACGAAATATTTAAGGAAATATTTTTATTTAAGGAATTCACTGTTTCAGTTAAGCACGGTAGATAGACCAATATTGTTGAGCTTTTTCCCGTCCACAATGGAAGAGTATTTTTAATTAAGGCCTGCCTTATTAATCTGCCACTAAACGAGAAATTGCCCTGCAACCTTCCTTCTTCATTATTTTCCAATCGATACTCGCTCACGTATTTTTGAGGATTTTTGAGTAAGTTACTATCATTAAGACCTTCTAAGGCTTTTGAAGAACCAGAAACCTTCACTATTAATGTCTTAAGCGCTTGTTCCATTCCTTGATTAATAGAGACCTTATCTGATCCTTGTAGATTAACTCGGATATCATAAGAATCTTTTAATCCATAAGCTTGTTCAGTAAAAATCTGATTACTTAGGGTGCCTATAAATAGTAATATATAAAAAAATTTTTTCATTTAATCAATAACTAGCAGAACTCTTCTGTGAAGGTTGATAAAATAATGCAAAATTACAACTAAGTCGATGACTTCAAAATTAAAACACAACAATCCTCCAATAAACTACAAAGACGCTGGTGTTGATGTTGAGGCAGGTTATGAACTTGTTGAAACAATTAAACCTTATGTAGAAAAAACAAAACGGCCTGAAATCCTATCAGGTTTAGGTTCCTTTTCTGCGCTGAGTCGCATACCTAAGCATATTGAGAACCCATTGTTAGTAACTTGCACGGACGGAGTAGGAACAAAAATAGAGATAGCACGAAGCATGAACCAGTTCCAAACCATTGGGATTGATCTTGTTGCGATGTGCGTTAACGATCTTATTGCCTGTGGCGCTGAGCCTCTTTTATTTCTAGATTACTATGTCACGGACAAGTTAAAGGTTGAAACTGCAGGCGAAGTTATTAAAGGCATAGCCGAAGGTTGCATACTCTCAAATTGTTCATTGGTTGGAGGCGAAACTGCTGAACATCCGGACAGCTTCCCCAAAGACAGCTTTGATCTAGCCGGTTTTGCTGTTGGAGTCGTTGATGAAGAAAAAGTTATAGGATCGAGAGGAGCAAATGATGGGGATAAACTGATAGGCATTTCATCAAGCGGACTTCATTCAAATGGCTTTTCTTTAATCAGAAAGATTTTAAAAGAAAGAGACATTAACTTAAGTGAAAGACTTAAAGACCAAGAACTAGGAGATGCGTTACTCACACCAACTAAGATTTACGTTAAAGACATCCTTAACTTACAAACAAAAATAACCATATCCGCCGTGGCTCACATTACAGGTGGTGGATTTTATGAGAATATCCCAAGAATTCTTAAAAAATCTAGTAAAGCCGTTATAGATTTCAATTTTGAAGACTGGCCCGCAAGAAATTTATACTCATGGATACAGTCAAACGGAGTGACTCAAGAAGACATGTTGCACACTTTTAATTGCGGAATTGGAATGATCGTGGCAGTTGATCCTGATGAGATTAATATTGCTCTTAAAGCGCTTAATAGGGAAGACCAATTTGCAAAGGTCATAGGCAGCGTGCAAAAAAAGAAAGAAGAAGAATTACAAATTCAATTCACTTAATTATTAACTAATAATGTTTTCTTTCGCTGTCTTTATTTCTGGTAATGGATCGAACCTACAAGCCATTATTGACGCCACATTAAATGGAGCAATTGAAGGTAAAATCTGCTGCGTTCTAAGTAACAAGAAAGAAGCCTATGGCCTGGTGAGAGCAAAGAAAGCCAAGATTCCTACTGTCATCATAGAACATGATAACTTTAAGAAACGAGAGGATTTTGATGATGCTTTGGTTGAATCACTTGAAAAATACAAGCCAGATCTAATTGTTCTTGCTGGTTTCATGAGAATTCTCACTCCAAATTTTATTAAACCTTATCGAGGTAAATTGATAAACATTCACCCTTCTTTACTACCGAAATACCCGGGTCTTAACACTCATCAAAAAGTAATAGATAATAACGATCCTGAACACGGCGTTACGGTTCATTTTGTAGATGAAAATTTGGACAGTGGTCCAATATGTGCGCAGTCTTCGATGAAAGTTAAATCTAAGGACATAGAGGAACTTGAGAAATCAATTCATAAATTGGAGCATGAGCTCTACCCAAAAGTGATACAGGATTTTGCGAAAGGAAACTTAAAACTAAGAAAGGAAAATAAATAAAGGAATGAAAAAATTAGTAACTACGGTATTCATGCTACTTATCTCGCTCAGTATTTTTTCTTTGGAATCAGATAGTCTAAAAGGGTCCATAGCGATCTTAACTTCAAACGTAGGAGACATGGAAGTTTCAATGACCAAAGACAAAAAAGGTGATTGGGTACTTAAGAGTCATCTGGATGGAGGGCGGATAGTCCAAAGAAAAGAAGAAGAAGTATTTCGTATGGAAGGAAATCAAATAAAACCCCTTTCGTATTCTTTCTATCAGAAGATCTTTTTTAAAAAAGTAAAATCTTCTGCTATTTTTGACTGGGAAAATAAAAATATTGCTTACCAAGAAGGGAAAAAAGAAAGTTCAGTGGCCCTTCTAGAACAGACTTTGGGTCCCAGCACGTCGCAACTTCAATTAAGATTTGATTTTAAAAAACTTGACCTTGAAAACCTTCCTGAAGAGATGGTTTATGACGTTTTCTCGAGAGGTGAAGTCAAAACAAGAATCTATAGAATTGCAGGAATAGAAAATATAAAAACTCAGATGGGAGAGTTCTCATCCTACAAAGTTGAAAGGGTTTTTTCTAAGGAAAGTCAGAGAGTACAGGAATTTTGGTTAGCCCCTGAGTTGGATTTTGCAATAATTCGTATTCTTGATATTAACGGGAGAGAAACCAGTTTCGAAGTTAAATCTTTTAAAATTTTAGATTAAGCTTTAGGTAGGGTTACACCCTTTTGGCCTTGATACTTACCGCCTCTATCCTTATAGCTGACTTCACAGACTTCATCAGATTCTAGAAATAGCATTTGGGCCACTCCCTCATTGGAATAGATCTTGGCAGGTAAACTGGTGGTGTTAGAAAATTCTAAAGTAACGTGGCCTTCCCATTCTGGCTCTAAAGGAGTGACGTTTACTATAATTCCACAACGAGCATAGGTTGATTTACCCAAGCAAATGGTCAGAACATTTCTAGGTATGCGGAAATACTCAACTGTCCTAGCTAAAGCAAAAGAGTTAGGAGGGATAATGCATTCATCTCCAGTTACATCCACAAAACTTTTTTCATCAAAATTTTTGGGGTCAACAGTTGCAGAATGAATATTGGTGAAAACTTTAAACTCGTTTGAACATCTAACGTCATAACCATATGAAGAAGTGCCATAAGATATAAGCCGATCATTATTTTTTCCAGTGCGCACTTGGTCAGGTTCAAAAGGCTCTATCATGCCCGTCTCCGCTGCCATTCTTCTTATCCACTTGTCAGATTTTATAGTCATAAAAAAACCAAATATTTCATTTTTAAACTTAAGGTATGATACTAAGCTGTATCCGTTAAAAAAACCTAATTTTTATAAGTAATGAAAATAATTCAATATTTTGCACTTCTCCTTTCTGTGTTTTTAAGTTCAGCAACCTGGGGGCAGGAAAATTTTAATCTATTAGAACTTTACAAAGATCTTCATTCAAATCCAGAACTATCCTATAAAGAAGAGAAAACATCAAAAAAACTTGCCTTACTTTTAAACGAACTTGGTTATGACGTAACTGAAGGAATTGGAGGCTACGGTGTAGTCGCACACTTAGAGAACGGAACAGGAAAAACAATACTCATTCGTGCAGATATGGACGGATTACCAGTACAAGAAAAAACAGGCGCTAGTTATGCCAGTACAAGAAAGAGCACTAACCAGGTTGGTCAAGAAGTCTTCACCATGCACGCATGTGGGCACGATATACACATGACTGTCCTTATGGGAACCGCTAGATACATGGTTGAAAATAAAGATAAATGGCAAGGGAATCTAGTTTTAGTTTTACAACCCGCTGAAGAAGTTAGTGGAGGTGCAAGGAATATGATAAAAGATGGCCTTTTTAAGAAATGGCCAAGACCCGACTACAATCTTGCTTTGCATGTCAGTGCTGATATACAAGCAGGAAAAATTGGTTACCTTCCTGGCTGGGCCATGGCTAACGTTGATTCTGTAGATATTGTAGTCAAGGGATTGGGAGGTCATGGAGCTTATCCTCATAAAACAAAAGACCCTATAGTTTTAGCAGCTCAAATTATCAATAGTCTCCAAACCATAATCAGCAGAGAAATAGGGCCCACCCAACCTGCTGTCTTAACCGTAGGTTCTATCCACGGGGGGACTAAGCACAACATAATACCAAACGAAGTAAGGCTTCAATTAACACTTCGCTCTTATACAGATGAAGTGAGAAACAAAACTATCACTTCTATTAAAAGAATCACACGAGGTCTAGCTGTCTCAGCAGGAATGCCTGCGGAGCTTTATCCAGAAGTTATATTAAAAGATGAATACACACCTGCTGTGTTTAATAACCCTGACTTAGTCAAAAAACTGCAATCTAGCTTTGAAAGGTCCCTCGGACCAGAAAATATATTTAAAACTTCACCTGTAATGGGAGGTGAGGACTTTGGGATGTTTGGAAGAGATGAACCAATTATTCCTACTGCCCTATTCTGGCTTGGAGCAGTCAATAAAGGGGTCTACGATAGGTCAAAGAAAGATAATATTGCTCTGCCGTCATTGCACTCTGATCTGTTCTTACCCGATCCAGAACCGGCAATAGAGACAGGCATTACTGCGATGAGCCAGGCTGCTATAGATTTATTCGGGGAAGACTTATAAGGCCCCTAAATGTTTAGGTTTTATAAACCTTGATAGAATAAAACCAGTTAAAAGCCAATTGAAGGATTCGGCCCCAACCAACAATATACTCCACGTAATATCTAATGAAGACCAAAATATATCAATTTGGTTATAGAAGGAGAAAATAGTACCCAGAAGGTAGATAAACAAGACTCTTTTTCTTGGTTTATCCAACAATGGCATGACCTTATTCAAAATCCAAGTCAGGGCTACTATAACTAGAAGCTTTAAAGAAAAACTAAAAAAGTAATCAGTAGTTGTTAGTTCAACATTAATTAACTGAAAAGTATCAACTAAAAAAGTAGATTTAAAAGCAATGGTGTAGCCCAGAATTCCTAGAGCAAAGTTACAGAGGGCAGCCAATAAGACACCAATGAAAACCATTTCTACATTGTCCCCTTCAAATTAACTCTGCCACTAAAAGCATGCATGATTGTTCCTCTGTCCACATACTCCAACTCTCCTCCTAGAGGCACGCCTTGGGCTAATTTAGTTAAACTTAAACTTTCAATGTCTTTAAGAGAATCATAAATAAAGTGTGCCGTTGCTTCTCCTTCAAGGGTTGAATTTGTAGCCAAGATCATCTCACTGATTTCTTCTGACCTAACCATTAAAAATAGCTGGTTTAATCCGAGTTGTTCAGGGCCGATGTCGTCAATGGGAGATAAATGTCCGTGCAGAATAAAATACTTTCCTCTAAATTGATTGCTTTGTTCGATTGCAAATACATCGGAGACCGACTCAACCACACAAATAACTTGCTTATCCCGTTTCTCATTCTTGCAGATTGAACAGAGTTCATCTTCAGAGAAGATTCTGCATTGTCGACACTGGCCAACCGACTCCAAAGCAAGACTAAGTGCTTCAGAAAGCAGTTTTCCACCCTCTCTTTCTCTTTCTAATAGATGAAGCACCATTCTCTGTGCAGATTTTGGACCTACCCCAGGCAGACACTGTATAGATTCTATTAAACTATCAACAAGAGGACTTACCTTGCTCACTTGGAATCCCTAGGTTCAATTGAAGAATCAATAATTTTTCCATCTAGAGAATCCAAGAGTATCTTTACATTTGGATCTTCTTTAATAGCATTCTCTGCCTCGATCTTTATTTTATCTTTTTCAGCAGCTTTAATTTTATTGGGAGATTGGTTGCTAATTTCTCCTGATTCAAAAAACACGTTGCAATCATGCCCTAGAAAAATTGAGATACTTTCCTGTAATCTCTGCCTATGTTTACCACTAAATAATTCTAGTTTTTCTTCTGGCATTGAAAGGTAGATTACTGAATCATCTGTTCTAACAAAAGAACAGTGAGAGGCCAGCTGCTTAGTGCCCAGATCAAGATCTAATAATTTGAAGGTATCGTTCCAGTTTGATAGATCAATTTGAATATTTGTCTTCACGACATCACTTTCTTCAATACTGCCTTCTTCAGCTTCAATTGCATCTATTTTTTTAACAGAGGATTCTAAATCTTCTACCGACCCCTCCTCTTCTAAAGATATTTTAGATTCGGGACCTTGCATTAGATTGACCTTTAATGAGCCCTCTTCTCCTTGAATAGTTTCTACTTCTGAATTAATAGGTTTTTTTTTATAAACCTCTTTATTTTTTTCTTTAGGCACAAAAGCCAACATTCTTAACAATGCCATCTCAAAACCACTGGCTATGTCCGGAGCTAAATCCATATCCCTCTTAGCAAGCAATCCAATCTGGTAGAGAATTTGCACCTCATCCAAAGTTAACCCATCAGATAATGCAATTATCTCTTCTTTTTTAACGTCTACATCCAAGAGGCTTTCTGGAGAAATCTGTGCAACAGCTAAATGCTGAATAGTCTCTAATATAAGATCCATTAACCTCATGTAATCAATGCTTAACTGGCTAACTTCCTTCAATTGAAGAAGCAATGCCTTGGCATCATGTGAAACAATTGAAGCTAATAATTTATTTACATGATCAAAAGACAAGGTACCTAACATTTCCGATATGCCTTCATCGGTAAGTTCTCCGTTACAGTAGGCAATTGCCTGGTCTGTAATAGTCAAACAATCTCTTAAGCTTCCTCTTCCAGCTCTGGCTATCTGAGAGATACTTCCTTGATCAAAAGAAATACCTTCATCTTTTAGAATAACTTCTAATCTTTCCTTAAGTTGCGTGGGAGTTAAGTTTTTTAAATTAAATTGCAAGCATCTAGAGAGCACTGTGGCCGGTATCTTCTCAGGTAAGGTTGTAGCCAGAATAAAGATGACGTGTTCGGGTGGCTCTTCCAATGTCTTAAGCAACATATTAAAGCTTTGGGGAGAAAGCATATGAACTTCATCTAACAAATACACTTTGTAACGCGATGAACTGGGCATGTACATAACCGTTTCTAGTAGCTGCTTTGTGTCATCAACGCCTCTGCTTGAGGCAGCATCAATTTCTTGAAAATCCATGAAACTTCCTTCAGAAATAGATATGCAAGTTGGACATTCATGACAGGGTTTTGAATCTAAGCCTTTTTCACAATTTAAACTTTTTGACAAGATACGGGCAATAGTCGTTTTCCCTACTCCACGAGTTCCACTTAGTACATAAGCTTGGTGAATTTTATTTTGATCTAAAGCATTGGATAAAGCTTTTACAACATGCTCTTGGCCGACAACTTCTGAAAAATCTGTTGGCCTCCATTTTCTTGCTAGTACTTGATAACTCATATCTTATAAAATAGATTATAGGTGCTATTTGTTGTTCTCATATAATCATTTTTTAATTAAAGAGAAAGCTTTATCAATATCTGAGAAATCGAAACCTCTATAGTTCAAGAAACGCTTCAATTTAAGTATTTTATCTCTATCATCCGGCAAGGAACCCCCTGTTTTTTTTTGTAAACTTGCATAAGCAAGAAGTGACCAGTCTTCAGAATTAATTAAACTCTGTGATATTGAGTCGCTAACACCTCTTTCTCTAAGTTCATTTTTTATGCGCAAAGGACCAAAGCCTTTTCTTTTTCTGCTGTGCATATAACTCTCAGCAAATCTTTCATCACTGAGGAGTCCTTCATCTTCTAATTTCTGAATTTCAACTTCCAAGTCATCTGACGATTCTATTCGTGAATGTAATTTTCTACGGATTTCTTTTGCAGAATGTTCTCTTCTGGCTAAATAATCCATGATTTTTAGTCTAATTGCCTTTGGATTATCTAAGATCATTCGCTTTACTATTGAATAAATTATGTGACATTATGAAACAAACAACATTCTAATAGATAATAATACATTGATAACTTTTGTTTTAAAAAATCTTAGTTTTTATTAGGGAGAATTATAAAATGCCTCAACTTAATTATTCGAACAGACCTTACTTTGATCACGGAGCGTTGGAACATATTTCTGAAGTGTTGGGTAATTTAAATATTTCTAAACCATTGATATGCACTGATCCAGGTCTATTGGACATTGGGATGGTAGATCTAATTAGAAACAATATTTCTAACCAATACACACCCATTATCTTTGATCAAACTCCTGCCAATCCAACTGAAGAAGCAGTTGAAATTGCGCTAGCAAAATATAACTCTGAAGGCTGTGATGGCGTCGTTGGCTTTGGTGGGGGATCTAGCATAGACCTTGGTAAAGCAGTGGCTTTAATGGCCAATCACGAAGGTTCTGTAGTTGATTACTCAGTAAACGAAGGCGGTCTAATGAAAATCACAGAAACCGTACCAATGATAGCCATACCAACCACTTCAGGAACTGGTAGTGAAGTCTCTGCAGGCTCTGTTATTGTCATGCGGGACGGTAGAAAACTGATATTAGCCAGTTCTCATTTGGTGCCTAATGCGGCTATTTGCGATCCTGATCTAACCGTGGGCTTGCCTCCTGTTTTAACGGCAGGTGCCGGAATGGACGCATTAACACACTGTGTAGAAGCAGTATTGTCACCGGCCATAGACCCTCCAGCAGAAGCAGTTGGCCTAGATGGAATAGAAAGAGTCATTCGAGGAAATAATCTTATAAAAGCCGTTGAGGATGGTTCAAATAAAGAAGCAAGGTGGAACATGATGATGGCCTCAACCGAAGGTGCCTTGGCCTTTTCTAAAGGACTTGGAGCCGTCCACTCAATGAGTCATGCCCTCGGGGCTGACAAGAATCTTAAATTGCATCATGGCACACTTAACGGTGTCATTCTGCCAACCATATTGAGGTTTAATCACGGTCACGTTGGAGATAAGTATTCCCGTATTGCAAGAGCCATGGGCATTGCAGAGTCAACTGATTTACCTGATTTTATAGAGGGACTTAATCAAGAAATTGGTCTTCCGAAGAATTTAACTGAGATGGGTGTCACTGAAGATATGATTCCGGGGCTGGCAGAACATTCAATGACGGATCCAAGTAACGCCACTACGCCAAGACTGCCTTCTCAAGATCAATGGGAAAAACTCTTTGTAGAAGCCATGAAGTAATTTGTAAGAAATTAATTATCCTTGAATTTTGCATCATCAGATTCTTTTTCCGAATCTCCAACTGGAGTCTCATTTTTATAAGGAATATATTTACTCCACCTTATTCTATCCTTTCTTTGAGTTTGCTTAGTTGATGCTTTAAATTTAAGAAAATAAAAGAATACAAAGGCTGAGATTAGTCCTAATAACCCTGTGACTATTGTTAAATAAGACATGACTACCTACCTCTCAATTTCATCAATAATCTAAGAATCTCTATGTAAAGCCATATAAGAGTAGCCACCAGTGCCATAGCACCGAACCATTCCATATATTTTGGAGCACCCTGTTCGTCTGCCTGCTCTATGATGTCAAAATCCAATACAAGATTTAAGGCTGCAATGCCAATAATAAATAAACTGATCACTATGCCCACAATTCCATTGTCCGTAAGAACAAAAAAGTTATTTCCTGTAACTGCAAAATAAATCAAGTTAGCTAGATAAGTTAGGAATATGCCCATAGTAGCTGCAAAAACCATCAGTAAAAAATTCTGATTCGGTTTAATAACACCTGTTTTATACGCCAGTAAAAGAGAAGCTGCTACAAAGAAAGTCAATGACACTGCTTGAATAACTATTCCTGGATACAAGCTTTCTGCTTGTTGGGAAATCAACCCAATAAAGAACCCCATACCAATAGCGTATACAGGAGCTGCTCTTGGAGCATTATGAGGGCGAGGCTCGACCAACCAACCTACAAAAAAGAAATAAAACCCAAAAGTCATTATTCCTGAAACAAAGGCCACGAACATCCCGAGGCTAGAAACAAGAGTCATTAATGGCCCTTGATAATTCCAGCTTACAGCTGCAGCCATAACTGTTAGAAACAGAAGAATACCAGTTTTATTTACTGCTCCTTCTAAAGACATCTTCTCTTCGTTTCCTGAAACCCGCTCTTGGAAAGCGGCAGATCTGATTACAGGATTTCCAGACCTTCCAAATCTATCTAATGCGTGATGTTTAGACATTTTTTCTCCTTTACTTAAAAAATATTAAAATATTATCTATTCCTATGATTAAAATTGCTAGTGCCAAGCTCCAAATTAAACAAGCACCTATAGAACTGATGATAAAAGTTTTTGAGGGCATCTTTGCTAACCCAGCTATAAAAGGCACGAAAGGTCTAATGGCAGGTGTTAACCTTCCAATTACTATTCCTCCCCACCCATAACGATCAAAAAATTCTTCTCCTTTTTGTATTTGATGCTGTCTTTTTTGTAAGAATTTCTTTTGTTTTAATTTAGGACCAAAGAATGACCCTAGATAAAAACTTAAGAAATCTCCCAGAAAAGAGCCCATGCCTGCTGCTAAGCAGATAGTTAGCAATCTTATATCAGCCTCACTAAGTGCAACTGCCAAAAGTAACAATATTATGCTTGGCCAGAAGGTTCCTAGAATTATAAAAGACTCAAAAAAAGCCGCTATAAACATTACAAAAGCAGAAAATTCTGGATTGGCCAGCAGCAAAAACTCTAATTGTTCATAGGACATTCGCACAGAATAATAGAAACTCTTTCTTTTAAAAGTTATTTCTAAAATACAATGGTAAAAAAATTAAAAAAGGAAAAAAGATATGTTAAAAAAATGGAAGACTCTATCAACCAGAGAAATATTTAAATCCAAGATTTTTTCTTTAAAAGAGGATGTTGTTGAGTCTCCTAGGGCAGGCAGCACCCACCCCGTATGGTATCTTGACGTTCCTCACTGGGTTAACATTATTCCAGTAACTGCTGATAACAATGTTGTACTTGTTAATCAGTATCGGTTTGGTAATAAGGACATGAGCTTAGAAATACCTGGTGGAATGGTAGACCCAGGAGAAGACCCTAAAGAGGCAGCCATTAGAGAGCTTTACGAAGAAACAGGATACGAATCTTCTCAAGTAATCGAAATAGGAAAAGTCTTACCTAACCCGGCCTTGATGGCAAATTACACTTTTACTTACTTGGCTTTAGAATCGAAGAAAACTGGAATGCAACAACTAGATGGAATGGAAGATATTGAGATAACTGAAGTCCCCTTAGAAAAAATACCTTCTTATATAGATGAAGCCAAAATCGAACATTCTCTCGTCATATCAGCTTTCTATTTTCTTGATAGATATAATGCCAATAATGTGTAGAGTGAAAGAGTGGAAGAAAAAAATTTATCGTTGATTGGAAAGCTCCTTTTCTTTTCTCCCAGTGAGAGAGAACCGTCTTATTTTACCAATAGCTTAGTTTACATCTGTGATCATAACCCTGATGGGGCAATAGGACTTATAATCAACAGGCAGATAGATTTAATGACAGATAATCTTTTAAAAGGAGTGGGATTAGAAACAGAAGATCTTTCAACACCAAAAAACCTTCTCATTGGCGGTCCCGTTAATCCCGGATCAGTCTTCGTCCTCCATTCAAGTGAAAAAAAATGGGAATCTACTTTGAAGATCACAAGTGAGGTTAGCTTGTCGACTTCGAAAGACACTTTGCAAGATATTGCCATTAACCAAACACCTGATGAATACTTAATAACTTTAGGGTATTCGGGATGGACTGGCGGTCAGCTTGATCAAGAACTTGCCGAAAATGCTTGGATTACGGCACCTGGAGATTTTAACGTTATTTTTAGAACTAAGCCTAAAGATCAAATTGTTGCAGTTTCTGAAATTTTAGGCTTTGATATAAGCATGGTTAGTCCGGAATTTGGAAATGCGTAAACTAAAATCTCTTCAATGTTCTTTGCTAACTTTTCTGGTATTGATATTCATTGCTTCTTGTTCAAAAGAGTCCACTGAAATAGAAGACCGCATAAGAGTACAGGCAGAAAAAAATAATGCAGAACTTTCTTATGCCGAAATAAAAAAAACGGCAGCTTACTTAATTGAATGGGGTCGCCCTGACTTTTATGAAGAACAAATAAACGTTTTTTTAGAGGCCGATAAATCGATTGAATATAGCAAAGATCTGATCTTATTTACTGGAAGTTCCAGTATTAGATTTTGGGAAACCTTAACTCAAGACATGCAATCTCTTCCTGTTCTAAATAGAGGTTTTGGTGGAGCCCACTTAGCTCACGTTAATCATCACTTTGATCAAATTGTTTATCCCTACAATCCTAAAGGCATAGTAATTTTTTGTGGAACTAATGATATAACGGCCTTAAAAACGCCTGAAGAAGTTTTTGAAGATTTCTTAATATTCTTTAAAAAAGTTGAACAGCAGCTTCCTCAGACAAAGATATTTTTTATAGGTATTAAGCCTACGGTAGCTAGAGCTTATCTTAAAGAAGAAGAACAAGAGTTTAATCAAAAAATAGCTCAGCTATCAAAAGAAAATAAAAATTTAATATTCATAGATGTTTGGGATTCTATGCTTATTGATGACAAGCCAGTTGCAGCTTTGTTTGTAGAAGACGGATTGCATATGAATGCTGAGGGTTACAAGATTTGGACTGCATTGGTCAAACCGATCCTGGATAATACCTTCTCGGACGACAGTTAAGTCTTTGGTAATAGTCCTGACTTTTGCAGAAAATTAAATGACTCTTGTATTGGAGTCTTTGGTGCAGGAGGTATTTCTTTTAGTGGGTATGCCAACGGAGTAACATCACTTGCTATTGCCTGTCCAGGTTCTATGCCCGGTCTGTCAACGCTAAAATGAAATCGGTCAGAGTCTCTGGTAGATCCATCAGCAAAAAATATTACCGTGTAAACCAGTCTGTCTTCATTTGATAGGTTGGGTTTTGCTTCATGAAAAGTTAGACCATGATGAAAAGAAATGTCTCCTGCATTTAACAATTGATATTCAGGCTCAATGTCCTTGATAGCTGAGATTTTATTAATGTCTTCTTTAGAAACTTCTCCTGAAAAAATATCAATGAAATTTCTTTTAGGAGTCTTATGGGAACCGGGATAAAAACCTAATTGGCCATTTTTAGGAGTTATCTTATCAAATGGAATCCATGCCGTTATTGTTGCATGTTCTTTGATGGGCCAATAGGGCTGATCATGATGAATATCTGTCTTCCTTCCGCCTTTTTCTTTAACCAGCGCTTGGTCATGCCATATCCTTAATGCATCTACGCCCAGTAAATCAGCGGCTAATTTTGTTATTTTCTGATTGAATGCTAGTCCTCTAATTTCCGGGTAGTCTTCCCATAAATTTTGACATTGAATGAATGATTGTTCGTAAAGAGATTTTTCAGATAACTGCCTATTATCCGATTGTTTTCTCTCTTTTATAGCATCTTTTAAGAGTTCTCTGTAAAATTCAACCTCTAAATCTACAAGGACTTTGGGAATAGTTACGAAACCCTTCTCTCTAAAATGTTGTATTGCGTCCTGAGGCATAAATGATAAATATAATTTTTAAAAAACCTTATAAGAGTTTATCTGTAAAGTTAAGTCTTTTCTTAATTTTACTCTTTACGGCAAGCTCTTCTTTGTGGTCTGATTCTTTTTTTCAGGCTAGTGACTCTACAATAGAAATAACATCAGAGTCTAAGACCATGGAGAAAGGAGATGAACTCCTTTTAGGCATAAACTTTAAATTAAGCCCTGGTTGGCATACTTATTGGAAAAATCCAGGGGATGCCGGAGAAGGAGCTTCGATAACATGGCAACTACCAAAAGGGTTCAAAGCATCTGCAATCTTATGGCCCGGGCCTGAAGCCATACCCGTAGAACCTTTAATGACTTTTGGATATGAAGATGAAATAACGCTACTAACCAAAATTCGTGCTCTAGATGCTGCTGTTTTTCCAGCAACCTTAAAAGCAAAAGTATCTTGGTATACCTGCAAAGATATCTGCGTACCCCAAGAAGCCAATCTAGAATTAACTATTCAAAATGGGAAAAAATTAAATACTTTTTTTGCAAATGAGTTGTCTGCTGTCTTTCTTGACTTGCCAAAAAAATTGCCTAATAAGCATCGCGTAGAAATCCTAGATAGTAATTATTTCCTGCAAATGGAGCTTGAAGGTAATACCCCCGTTAGCTCAGCTTACTTCTTTCCAGAAGAATACGGTTTAAGCAGCTACAGCAAGGAACAGGTACTTGAAATCAATAAAAACAGCTTAAGTCTTCAAATACCTCAATCTGAGGTTGATTTAAAACTCCAAAACTTTGCCGGAGTGCTGTTGCTGGATAATCAAGAATCAAGAACATTTTTTAATGTAAATTTAGACTTAAATAATAATCAAAAACAGGAATCGCTATCCATTAGTGACTTGGTTCTTACAGTTATTTTTGCTTTTATAGGTGGTTTAATCTTAAACGCCATGCCTTGTGTTTTTCCTATCCTTTCAATAAAAATATTAAATTTTGTTGAACAAAGCGAGGGGTCAAAAGAAAAAATGATCCAACATGGATTGTCATTTTCTGCTGGTGTCTTGGTAACTTTCCTGTCCATTGCTGGCTTGCTGCTGTTATTAAAATCAGGTGGAGAATCCATAGGCTGGGGCTACCAACTGCAATCGCCACTGATGGTAACGCTTTTAATTTACCTTTTTGTTGGAATAGGTATCACTTTCATGAGCAATCTAGTCTTGGGAGGTCAACTTGCGCAATTAGGAAATATTAATCAAGGCTATGGCGATATTACGAGTTCTTTTTTGACTGGGGTTCTAGCTGTCATTGTAGCCTCTCCGTGCACAGCACCTTTCATGGGTTCGGCCGTAGGAATAGCTCTCTTGCAACCAGGGCTTATAACAATAGCAATTTTTGTAAGCTTGGGCATGGGATTTGCAGCTCCTTATCTTATTCTTAGTTTTTACCCTTCTTTACTTAGAGTGCTGCCTAAGCCTGGAGCTTGGATGGAAACCTTAAAACAATTTATGGCTTTCCCTATGTGGGGCTCAGCTTTGTGGCTAACTTGGGTATTGAGTGGACAGGTACAAACAGATTCTGTTTTGATGGTCCTGCTTGGAGCTCTATTTATTGCGCTTGCTTTATGGCTATTAGAAAAAAATCAATCTTCTGATGGTTTCGTAAAATGGCTATCTCTTTCTGCAGTAACTTTACTTCTAGGCGCTGCTTTATGGCTCGCCCCGACCGATTATGAAAATGCAGAGCAAAATAAAGCATCAGATTTAAATAGTTATTCTCCAGAACTTTTAGAGAGTCTACTTGCTGAAAATAAGCCTGTTTTTTTAAATTTTACTGCAGATTGGTGCATAACTTGTAAGGTAAACGAAGCCATTGTTCTAAATCAAGTGTCGATAAAAAATGCCTTAAGATCCAAGAACATTGTTTACTTAAAAGCTGATTGGACAAGAAAAGATGAAACCATAGCCAATAAGCTTGCAGAATATGGAAGAACGGGGGTTCCCTTGTATCTGTTGTATTCTTCAGAAGGAACTCCTCTAATCCTTCCGGAATTACTGACAGAAGATATGCTTCTAAGTTATATTGAGAGCATCGAATAGGATTTTTAAATGCAATATGTCATTTCAATATTATTAATAATTTTTTTAGAGATTTCTCATGCAAATGTCCAAACAGAAAAACCTGTTCCTGATTTCAATCTACTAAACTCCTTTGGAGAAGAAGTAAAATTATCTGAATTTAGAGGGCAAACTGTTATCTTAGAATGGACAAATCATGGATGTCCTTTTGTAGCAAAGCACTACAAAACTAATAATATGCAAAACACTCAGACCGCCGCCAAAGAGGCGAACGTTGTCTGGTTAAGCATCATTTCTTCAGCCCCGGGCACTCAAGGTTTCGTGACCAATGAAGAAGCAAATGAACTTACTAAATCAAGAAACGCTTTCCCTAGTCATGTTTTGCAAGATACTGAGGGTTCGGTGGGTAAGGCTTATGGTGCAAAAACAACACCGCACATGTATCTAATTGATAAAGCCGGGATATTAAAATACCAAGGAGCGATAGATGATGCTGGTGGCAGAGGTTTTATGTTTAAAGACCTGTCTGAGGCAAAAAATTATATTATTTCTGCCTTAATTGAACTTAACAAAGGAACAGAGATAACAGATCCGATAACTAAGCCCTATGGTTGTTCTGTAAAGTATAAAAGCTAAAAAATTTCTATTCAGGTGGCTTAAAAACAGATCCAAGCTTCTGGCCAATAGACATGTCTCCAGAAAACTTAACCTTTCCTTGCATAAAGGCCCCCATGGCAGCTGTCTGATCTCCTGAGAAGACTTTTTCCATAGTCTCTTGACTATCAAAGGTCAAAGTAAGGCTCGGATCGGCATGCTCTCCCTCCTCTATGTTTAAGGCACCGTCTTTTATATCTACATGAAAATTAGTTAAACCTTCTATGTTAATTTGTATGCTCGCTTCTATGCCGTCCGCTCCACTAGCATCAAATGATGATTCCAATTGATTTTTTAAATCTATAAAATTTGCCATATTTTCTCCCTTCTTATTTACGGTGATATTTTCTTAAATAATATGTCTTTGCACCAATAAATGAAATCTTTTAATCAATTATTTCTTTAAATAAAAAAGCGATTAAAAGACTTAAGGAACATTAATAATTTTTTATATATGATTAATTCTCATAACAAGATAAAAGTATCGCCATGGACAGAGAAGATATTACAGGGTCAGCAAAAAAAGAATTCTCAACTGAAGTTAATAAACAAGAGGGAGAAATTTCTTCAAGGGTTATTGAAAACCCTGGATTCTTAACTGAAGACCAAACAAATTCATGGAACAGGAATGGATTTATTTTGTTAAAGAATTTTTGCTCAGAAGATATCTGTTCTGAGATGAATTCATCTGTTTTAAGCATCATTGATAATATGGTTGGTTCTGAAGATGCTTTTAGTCACGCCTATGCAAATGATGGCTATATAGGCATCAGAGAAATGAAACCAAACCCTGAAGCTAAGACCATCCATGACGAGATGTCTAAAATTTTTAGACTGCACGGAAAAGGGGTCTTTAACGATTTTATAAAAAACAAAAGATTATTGGATCTTTTAGAAGATATCCTTGGAGAAAACATAGACTGCTTCTTGAGCCAATACATTTTTAAGAACCCTGGAGCATGGGGACAGCCTTGGCATCAAGATTCTTCCTACTTCCCTTTCGATAGATACCCCCAAGTTGGGGCTTGGATTGCAACCAGTCCTGCCACTATTGAAAATGGCTGCCTCGTAATATTACCCGGTTCTCACAAAGAACATCTTCATGAACACGTTCCGGATGACAGAGAGGGCTCGAACTATGGTTACACGGAAATAAAAGATCAAGATTTTACAAACAAAACCCCTGTCACATTAGAAACAGGAGATCTTTTACTCTTTCACAGCTTCCTTATGCATAAGTCTTACGACAATAAATCAAAATCAAAAAGAACCGCTGTTGTTTTCCATTTTGCAGAAACCGGCACTGAATTTGGTGAATTAGACAGTCCTACCAATGAATGGATCAGTGTCAGAGGAAGAGGTCTAAATTAATACGATGAGAATATTTAAATATTTATTGGTTTTTTTGGCTTTAATAGTAATTTTATACGCTATCTCTGCAAAAGGTCTTTTTGGAAATTTGCCTTCTGATGGAGAAATAGCTTCTGATCCCAGACCTCTAAGCAGCCACAATTCAACGGATAAACAAATATTCTTTGGGGACTTACATGTTCATACAACCTTTTCTCAAGATGCATTCTTCTTCAGCCTGCCACTTCTGCAAGGAGAAGGAGCACACCCGCCAGCAGATGCGTGTAACTTCGCAAGATTTTGTTCTGCTTTAGATTTCTTTTCAATAACGGATCATGCGGAAGGAATAACACAGAACATGTGGGATCAAACTATTGAGGCAACAAAGAATTGCAATGCGGTTTCGTCAAATACCGACACAGACCTAATTGCTTTTGCAGGATGGGAATGGACTCAAATGGTAGGGGAAGCTGGAGACCCTGATAAACATTACGGTCACAAGAATATAATTCTGAGGAATCTAGATAATTTGCCGAAGGCTCCAATCGGAGCGGGTCTAGGTGGAATGGATATGATTCTTCAGAGCCCTTTGGTCCCTTCATTATTGCTGTTGGCTGACTTTCCACCCGAGAAAATAGACTTTGATTTCTTAAAATACAGAGATGAAACGTACTCTATTCCTTTTTGTTCAAGTGTGAATAGTGATAAATTTGAAGGGTTAGAATGCAAAGAAGAAGCATCCACTCCTAGAGAATTATTTAATAGGCTTGATGAACTGAGCTTAGATGCATTAGTCATACCTCACGGAACAACTTGGGGAATCCATGCTCCCACAAACTCTACAATGAGTTCACAACTTTTAGAACAACATGACCCTGAGAAACAAAGACTTTTTGAAGTTTATTCAGGTCATGGCAATTCAGAGGTTTACAAAAACATAAAGCATGTGATTCAAAACGAAGATGGTCAAAATTTATGCCCTAAACCCACGGATGGATTTGAACCTTGTTGCTGGAGAGCAGGAGAAATAGCAAAAAAACAATGTTTCAGTAACGAAGGTCTGGATTGTGAAAAAATTGGTCAAGAAACAAGGCAAGAGTTTGCTGATCGAATAAAAGATGTCGGAAGATTTGGAATAATAGAAGGGTCTAAACCTGAAGACTGGTTGCAATGCGGCCAACTACAAAATGAATTCTTACCCGCATATAACTACAGGCCTGGAATGAGCGCCCAAGTAGCTTTGGCTTCTGAAATAATTTCTGAAGGAAAATCAAACCGCTTTAAAATGGGTCTTATTGGTTCAACTGACAATCATAAAGCAAGGGCTGGTTCCGGTTATAAAGAGTTTGCAAAAAAAGCCATGGGAGACTCGTGGGGGGCTAAAGATAACTTAACCTGGTTACTACCACCGGAACGTGGTGCCTCTTTCTACTCTACAGGCGGGTTGGTCGCCGTTCATGCCGACTCTTTAAACAGAGATAAAATCTTTGATTCTCTCTATGAAAGAGAAGTTTATGCCACCTCAGGTGAAAGAATTCTCCTTTGGTTTAATCTCAAACATCCCGAACTGGGCAATGTGCCCATGGGTCAAGAAGTAGAAATTAACACCAACCCAGTATTCCAAGTAAAAGCCGTAGGTTCCTTTAAACAAAAACCAGGCTGCCCTGATTATGTGCATACTTCACTCGATCAAAATGAAATAGCAAGGCTATGTCTTAATGAGTGCTATAACCCTTCAAGCGATAGAAACTTAATTGATAGAATAGAAATTATAAAAATTATTCCCACACCTAACCCAGATAGATTTCCTGACCAAATACAAGATCCTTGGAAAATTTTTAATTGCATGGACTCAATAGAAGGCTGTGAAATTGAGTTTACTGATGATACTTATAACGCCAGTCAAGGAGATGTCGTTTATTACGCAAGAGCAATACAAAAGCCTACCTTAGCTGTTGGTGGCGACCCTTTGAGATGCACACTCGATGAGGAAGGAAATTGCATTAAAATAAAACCTTGTTATGCAAGCGGTGAGGACTTTGACCCTGAGGACGATTGTCTTGCGCCCATAGGAGAGAGGGCATGGTCATCTCCCTTGTTCTTATCAAAACCAAAAAACCTTCAATGATGTTAAGATGGCGTCCGTGAAGCTTAGTTACTGTTATGGATTTTAGCGGAAGCCATATACTCTCAATAGATCAATTCGAACGTTCGGATGTTGAAAAGCTATTCTCACTTGCAGAAAGCCTGGAACCCTATTCAAATAAAGAAAAGATCACCAAAGTTCTTGATGGTGCCATTCTTGGCAATATGTTTTTTGAACCCAGCACAAGAACTCGCATTAGTTTTGGTGCTTCATTCAATCTACTTGGAGGCTCTGTAAGGGAAATAACAGAAGCAGGGTCCTCTTCTTTAGCCAAAGGAGAATCCTTAGCTGATACGGCTCAGGTTTTAAGCGGGTACAGCGATATTATTGTTTTAAGACACCCCGATGAAGGATCGGTGAAAAAATTTGCAGAATCAAGTCGAGTCCCTGTAATAAATGGCGGTGACGGATCCAATGAACACCCATCTCAGGCACTTCTTGATCTTTACACTATAAAAAAAGAGTTGAGCCAGAACGGTAAAACAGTGGATGGTTTAAAAATAGCTCTAGTAGGAGATCTAAAATTTGGAAGAGCTGTTCATTCCTTATGCAAGATATTGTCCTTATATGACAACGTAAAAATAAAACTTATCTCTCCAGAAGAGTTGAGATTACCTGAAAGAACCACCCACCTTCTAAAATCTAAAAAGGTTACCCTAGAAGAAACTGAAAATCTGGAAGAAGGAATAAAAGATGTTGATATTATCTACGTAACACGAGTTCAAGAAGAACGATTTAAGAATAAAGATGATGCAAAGAAATACAAAGGCCTTTTAAGCCTGAACAAAGAAATATATACCGCCAATTGTGAACCCAATACTGTGATCATGCATCCATTACCAAGAGATTCTAGAAAAGATGCCAATGAGCTGGACTCTGATCTTTATGAAAACCCTAATCTAGCAATATTTAGACAAGCTGATAACGGTATCAGTATAAGGATGGCTCTTTTTGCACTTGTGCTGGGAGTTGACGATCAGGTTGAGAAAACGTCAAGAGCAGTTAACTGGCATGTAACTAGAGATCACTAAGAGCAGCATCTAAATCTGCTAGTAAATCTTCCAATGTTTCTATACCAACGGAAAGGCGAACCAATCCATCAACAACACCTATTTCGTTTCTAATTTCCTCAGGAACAGAAGCGTGAGTCATGATAGCGGGATGTTCAATTAAGCTCTCAACACCTCCCAAACTCTCAGCTAAAGAAAATAATTTTGTTCTCTCTAAAAAAGAAGTGGCATTTTTAAGTCCACCCTTCACGACGACGCTAATCATTCCACCAAATCCAGACATTTGCTTAAGTGCAATTTGGTGCTGAGGATGGCTTGGCAAGCCCGGGTAATAAACCTTTTCTATGGCAGGGTGTTCTTCGAGGAAAAAAGCAATTTTCATGGCATTTTTGCAATGCCTCTCCATTCTTACTGCTAAAGTTTTTAAACTCCTAAGAACCAGAAAGCTATCAAAGGGACTCATGATGGAACCTATAGCATTCGCTAAATAAGCTAATTGTTCGGCTAAACTTTCATCTGAAGAAACGGCCACACCGCCAACTACATCTGAATGGCCATTTAAATATTTGGTTGCCGAGTGGACCACAATATCAAAACCAATATCCAGAGGCTTCTGTAAGTAAGGAGAGCAAAAAGTATTGTCACAAACTGCAATGATATTGTGCTTTTTTGCAAACTCGGATACTGCTTTTAGATCAACTATTTTAAGTAAAGGGTTGGTTGGAGATTCAACCCAAATCATTTTGGTGTTAGGACGAAGTGCAGTCTCTAGATTAGAAAAATTACTAAGATCAGTAAAAGTAAACTCAAGGCCGGCTGAACGCTTCCTTACGTTTTCAAATAAACGGTAAGTTCCGCCGTAAAGATCGTCCATCGCTATGACATGATCTCCTGTGTTTAAAATCTCTAAAACAGTCGAAGTAGCAGCCATTCCAGATGAGAAAGCAAATCCTGCTAAACCACCTTCTAATTCTGCAATACAAGACTCTAAAGCTTTTCTTGTTGGATTAATGCTTCTTGAATAATCATAGCCTTTATGAACACCCGGACTTTCTTGCACATAAGTTGAACTAACTGATATTGGGGTCATGATAGCCCCTGTCGTAGGGTCTGGCTCTTGACCGGCATGTATGGCCTTTGTTTCAAAGCCTTGCGTGTTCTTATTTCCTTTCATATTAGTCTATTTTTTATTTAATCTATTCCTGTAATGATTGATAAGATCGACTTTGGTTATGAATCCTATAAAAATTTCTTTATCAAAAATTATAGCCACCTTGCCTTGAGAAAGAATATCTAAAAGAGAAGATTCCGGGGCATCAATAGGTAATATATCCAGATCTTTTACCATGTACTCACTCACCGGTCTCGAAAAAGTAGATTCATTATTGCTAACCGTAAAAAGCAGATCTTCCTCATCCAAAACACCCACGAGTTCTTCTGCATCTAAAACAGGTATTTGAGATATATCGGAAGCCCGCATGCGATTATATGCAACCAACAAGGAGTCACTAGGACTAACGCTAATCATGTCACCTCTATCAGCCCTTCTGTTAATTAAGTCCGTTAAGTCACCATTTTCTTGATCTTCTAAAAGGTGGTTATCATGCAGCCAAGATTTGTTGAAAGCTTTAGAAAGGTATTTATTACCAGTATCACATATAAACGTAACAACCCTTTTGGGAGTGTCTTGTTTTTTGCACCATTTTATTGCTCCTGCCACCAGAGTTCCTGTTGAGGAACCTCCTAAAATACCTTCTTCTTGTAACAAAACTTGCAGCGTTTGAAATGCTTCTTTGTCACTTACAACTTCGGCATCGTCCAGCAGCTCTAGATTTAGGTTTTCGGGTATAAAATCTTCCCCCACTCCTTCAACCAGCCACGTGCCTCCTTCATAAGAAAAGGATCCTTTTCTAACGGCATCTGCAACCACCGATCCTTCCGGATCAGCAACAACCATTTGAATGTTGGGGTCTTTTTCTTTAAAAAACTCAGCTAAACCAGTTATGGTGCCTCCAGAGCCCACCCCAGCAACCATTGCATCTATCTTTCCATCCATTTGTTCCCATATTTCAGGAGCCGTTGTGGTCCGATGCGCCAAGGGATTAGCAGGATTTGAGAATTGATTTGCTAAAAAAGCTCCTGGAGTTTCAGAAACAATTTTTCTTGCAAGGTCTTGATAGTACTCTGGATGCCCTTCTGGAACATCTGATCTTGTCAAAATAATTTCGGCACCCAGACCTTCTAAATGAAGAATTTTTTCTCTACTCATTTTATCCGGAATGACAAGAATTATTTTATACCCCTTGATGGCTGCAACTAATGCAAGACCTATGCCCGTATTGCCAGCCGTTGCTTCAATAATGGTGCCGCCTGGTTTTAACTCTCCTGATTTTTCTGCCTCTTCAATTATAAAAAGTCCAATCCTATCTTTGATAGATCCACCAGGATTATGTGATTCTAGCTTCACAAATAACTCACATTTCCCTGTATCGAAAGCGTTTAGCTTAAGCATTGGTGTATTGCCTATAAGACTCAGTAAAGAAGAATTGATGCCCATAATTATTAATTAAAGAATTACTTTATTTTATATAGTTAATTTGTTTAATTATTCTAATGGAAGGAATGATAAAGCTCTATTAATATAGCTCTAATTAATTAAAAAAATAAACATGGAAGAAACAAATAAAAAACAAAGAGATTTTTGGTCCGGCAAAGGCGGAGATGTCTGGGTAGAAAAACAAAATGCAATGGATGTAATGCTTGAGCCACTCGGAGTTGCTGCATTATCTAAGCTGCCAGATGATCTGGGAAAACATATTTTGGATATCGGCTGTGGATGCGGATCTACAACCTTAAGTATTGCTGGGCGGCTATCTAAAAATTCTAAAATTACTGGCGTTGATATTTCTGAGCCTATGTTAGATCAAGCAAGGAAACTGGCAACAGAAAGAAATTTATTAAACGTAGACTTTCAAGTAATGGATATTCAGACTGAACTTAAAAAAGAAAATATTTATTCTGCTGCATATTCAAGATTTGGAGTGATGTTTTTTGAAGCTCCTGTGCCAGCGTTTGAGAATATTTATAGAAGTCTTCAGCAGGAGGCAAAGTTTTCTTTTGTGTGCTGGCAATCCCCTCAACTCAATCCTTGGCAATCTTTATCCATCCAAGTAATCAAAGAATTTGTCGATCTCCCTTCCCCTCCTAAAAGAAGCCCAGGGCCCTTTGCGTTTGCAGAGGTGGATTATCTTGAATCAATAATGTCTGATTCGGGTTTTACAGATATCAACATAGAAAGTCATGAACAAGAAGTAACCATGTTCACAGGCAAATCCTTAGAAGATGCGTCAAACGACTATTTATCTATAAATCCGGTGGTGACCGAGATGCTTAAAGAAGCTCCGGAGTCAACCAAGAAAGATATTTCCTCTGCTTTGCAAGAACTGTTTAAAACATATTCAGATGGAGACGGGCTACACTTCCCCAGCGCTACATGGCTTGTAACAGCAAAAAAATAACACCTGCTAAACTTATATTGAGGAAGAAGAGCTACTTAAAGCTAGCCCATTTTATAAAAAGTTAGTTTATTTCCGTCCGGATCTCTAACGTAAGCACCGTAAAACGTAGGCACTCTTTGTCCAGGCTCCCCTTCATCGGTAGCTCCGAGCTCCATGGCCTTGGCGTACATCGCGTCGACATCTTCTGTCGATTCTAAAGATATCCCTGTCATATTTCCATTGCCAACGGTTGCTGACTCTCCATCATAAGGAACAAACACGGCAAAAATTGTGTCATCTCCTTTTATTCGCCAAAAAAAACTTCTGTCGTTAGGGGGAAAACTTGTCGCCCCAAGTTCTTCAAATAAAGCATCATAAAAAGCTTTGGCTTTTTGAAGGTCATTGGTTCCTACTGTTACGTATTTTGCTATCTTTCCGTTCATATTCTCTCCTTTTATTAAATTAACTTTTATTTAGATCTGACCTATTCTTAAACTCTAGAACCGTTGCATTAATACAATATCTAGGCTGTCCATTTGGTCCATCTGGAAAAACATGACCTAAATGTATATCAGAAGTGATAGATCGTATTTCTATTCTTCTCATCCCATAACTGTTATCAGCCTTTTTGTAGGTTGACCCTTCAACTGGTCTTGTAAATGATAGCCATCCGGTTTTAGAGTTAAATCTATCTTTAGTGTCAAACAGATGAGCTCCACTTAATTTATCAATAAATATTCCATCAGGCGTGTTTTTAAAGATCTCATACTCTTGACAGAAACGAGCGTCAGTACCTTCATCAAAAGCTACCTTATAAGCCTCAGAATCCCCTAATTTAAAGCCTCCCAGAGCTCTATAAAACAATTCTGGATCCATATAACCTTTGTGGCCAAAAACTTCTTTTCCTTCTTCCAGAAAAAGTATTGTTGGGGTTGCCCATGTGGGCGAATTAATCATCAATCCTTCTAATTGAGTAGCAGTTCTATAACTAAGAGGTATGGAGCCTTGGTAATTTGCAGAAACTTTTTCTCTAAATTTTTCACAATAAGGACAGTACCCCTCAGGCTCAATCACCACAATTTGCTTACCTTTCAACAGATCTTCATTGTCTATTTTTAGCATTGACTCTGAAGCAAAAAATTTAACTCCAGTGGAATGATCGGGGCAATACCCGTTAGGGTTTTTTACAAGGTAGTCTTGATGGTATTCTTCCGCAGGATAAAAAGTATCCAGAGGCTTTACAACGGTGACTATATTGCCGTAACCAGCACTTGTAAGTAGTTCTTGATAAGAGTCTATTACTTTTCTACCTGATTCAGCTTGATTGGCAGTTGTGGTTAAAATAATGGACCTGTATTGAGTTCCCACATCATTACCTTGACGATTAATTTGCGTAGGGTCATGACCTTCAAAGTAATGTCGCAAAAGTTCTTCTGATGAAAGGACGCTCTTATTGAAAGTCACTTCCACTACTTCAGCATGATTATTAGGATTAAATCTATTCCTAAATTGTGTTATTTCTCTGTAAGTTGGAGACACCCCTTTACCATCTGCATATCCAGAAACAGCATTTATAACTCCCGGAATAGCTGCATATTCTTTTTCAGCGCCCCAAAAACAACCCGCCCCTAGCACTATAGTTTCAAGGTGAGAAGTAGACTGATCATCATTGGTCAAAACGACCTGCGACAACAAAGATATTAGGATAGTTGTAATAAAGACTTTCACAGGAGCGAATCCTATATCAAATTCCTTAATTTGTAGAGTATTAAGAATTTCTTTATAAGTTTTCGTATTTGTAAATACTTGGGAAAAATTCTTGAAACCATAGACCAAGTTGATATAGTAAATAATGATAATAAAAGAGTAATTCTATGAGCAATTCTAAAGCTGAAAGGATGCAATCAGATCAAAAGGCGAGAAATCATCGTCATGCGATTAAAACTCTTCAAAAGGAAAGGAAGGAAAGGCTTTACGCCAGGCTAAAGAGACTGAAACAAAAAAAGTATTAGTTAAGGTAAAAGTTCCTGATAACAGACACCAAAGGTGGGCTGCAAGGTTTCTTATATTAATTGATACCCCAAAAAAGTTTTTTTAGAACTCTGGTGGAGACAATTTACCTGTATAAATAAATACAACCCTAGTTTGGCTCTTAAAATCAGATGGAGAAAAATTACACTCACTGGGAGTCATTTGTAATAGAGAGCACACACCATTTTCCTCGCAAACCCACCCTTTTGCTCTTTGTATATTTGGATTTAAAAGAATGTATTTCTTAATGTCTTCTCTTTTAATGGGTTTATTCGAAGTAAAAATAGAAGACTGAAAAGTTGCATGCTCCTTTAGGTTCTCCTCTA
Organism: SAR86 cluster bacterium SAR86B; assembly: GCA_905182235.1. Lineage (GTDB taxonomy): Bacteria > Pseudomonadota > Gammaproteobacteria > Magnimaribacterales > Magnimaribacteraceae > CAJJAM01. Next base: position 45,398 of record CAJJAM010000003.1, read on the forward strand.
TAAAATGTTTTGCAAAGTATTTAGCAGATAGCAAATCACCATAATTTGAAACTTCTTCTTCCAAGAAAATATTTTTGTTTAGTTCATTCAGGGCCTCTAATGACAGGCCATAACTTCTGTTTAATAATACTGCATCGGCCTGTTCAATTTGCCCCTTTACCGTATAACCAACAAACTTATCTTCCAGCAGAGTGCCAATGCTTTGTCCATCTGCTACAGCTAAAATCCCTTTTAAAGAAAACCCAGGCCAACTCAAACCATAATTTGCAATCTTTATAGGTAGAGAAATGCCACTTGCTTCAATAATAACAGCATTAATATCTTTACCTTTAAGGGATTCTAAAGAAACACCAATATCGTCTGATAACTTACAGCAGACACACCCATTAGTGAGAGACAAAGTAAGAGAGTCTTGATTGTCTATCAATTCAGCGTCTATATTTAATTCACCAAAATCGTTTACAAGAACAGCAATTGGCGACTCAGTTTCTTTTAAGAATTGATTAATTAAAGTTGTTTTACCCGACCCCAAATAACCGGCTACAACAGTTACAGGGATCATTGTGATTTTAAATTAAACACTTTTCCTTCAAAAACGGTTGCTTTGATGTCTATATCTTTAATCTTTATAGGGTCAATTTCTAGAGGATTTTCTTGTAGAACCGTAAAATCAGCTTTTTTTCCTGCTCTGATGCTTCCTATTTCATGATCAAGGCCTAACACCCTGGCTGCATTTATAGTAATTGCTTCTAATCCTTGCTGAGGTGTAATTCTTTCTTCTTCACACATCACATTTCCCTTCTCATTGATTCTGTTTACAGCTACCCACATGCTCATCAAAGGCTGAGCAGGTGCCATTGTAAAATCTGAGTGTAATGTCGTTGTGATACCTTCTCTGAAACTGGTACCTATTCTTGCCATTGACGATGCTCTTTCATAGCCCACTGAGTCGTTAGAATAAATATCAGAAAGTTCATGCACGTAGTACGCATTAGCTGAAATATTAGCACCCAATCTTGATAATCTAAATACCTGCTCAGGGGTAGATAGACCAAAATGCTCTATGGTAAATCCGTGGTTAAAGCGAGGCTTTTCATCCTGCATTTTTTCTAAAGTATCCACCGCCAACTCCAAGCCTAAGTCTCCGGTGCAGTGAACGTGTATTGCGTAACCCTTATTCCAGAAGACTCTTACATTTTCTTCAAACTGCTCAGGGGTGCTCAGCCATTCTCCGTGATGGCCGTCTATATATCCTGGTTCCATTAATTGCGCTACTTGCGAAAAAAAAGCACCATCGGTAAAAAGTTTTACCCTTTTTCTAAAATTTAATCTGTGTGAATTCCTTTCGGGAAGCTTGGCAATTAATTCTTCAGCTTGCTCTATGGAGTTGCCTTTTTGCATAACAGTCGAGTGAGCAATTAATTCAACCCTAAAAGGATTGTCTTCGTTTTCATAAAGAGCAGCTTGGGTGTTCAATTCTGTTTCAAAATCAAACAAACCCACAGCCATATCAGCGATGGTTGTTTGTCCGCCAAAATGAACAACTTCCTTTAGCTTCAGCAAACCTTCTTTGAAAACCTCAGGTGCCAATATATAAGGATTGAGCTTTTGGATGGCATAGCCAAGACCTATTTCATAAAAGCGTCCTTTTTCAAAATCTATTTGAGTTGCATTCTCTACGTCTGCTTCTTTTATTTCCAATAATTCCAATGCAGCATCATTCATGCATACTTCGTGAAACGATCGATTCCATACAACTATGGGTGTTTTGGAGTCAATGGAATTTAAACGAGAACGGGAAATAGGTCCATGCCACAAATTATGATGACCCCAGGTTATAAACAATTCCCCGTGAGTAGGTTTACTGAGAGCCTCTTTCAAACGTTCATCGTATTCAACCGCTGACCTAGTGGCTGGCGTTGTTCCCCATGGCATTTTCCATTCCATCGCTGTTATAAAGTAAGTTGGCAGAAGTACCGCAGCCATTGAAGGATGAAGGTGAGGATCAATTAAACCCGGAACTATGAAGGAGTCCTTAAATTGCTCATCTATCTTATGATCATGCCTACTAAGCCAAGGCTGAAGGGATTCAAGCGTTCCTGTTTCTAGGATTTTTCCATCTCTCACTGCAACTGCTTCAGCCCTCGGCATGGAAGCATTCATGGTAATAATTGATTTGGCTATATAAACGGTGATCATCTTTGGTAAATGTTCCATGAAGTTATTCCGCTTAATCCATTCAAAGCATAAATTTTATCGTCAATAATCAACGGCTCATATCTCAAAGTTTTTAAATTATCTTTTAAATATTTGTAGGCCATTTTTCTTTCCATTTCCCCTTCAAGATTAATCAATTTTACATTGTCTATTCTTCCTTTTGTATTTACGCCATAAGTAAAACTAACGCTGGTTATGCCCATGCTTAAATTTTCACTAGAGGCGTATACATTTCTGTTTGTCTTTATAGGTTTACAAAATAACCTTTTGCAAATTTTTTCATTGGATTTATTATCTGAATCCCAAATTTTTAACTTGCAAGATAGAGTGCCACAAACTAGGCAATGTTTAGTGGCTTTAGGACGCATCTCAAGAACTTTTTTTAAAGAGTTATCCGATAATTTTTCTTGAAAATCAACCATACAAAGAGTGTTTTCGCTTGCAACGTGAGTCGAAACAAAGAATATCAAGGCTAGAAATAATTTCTTCATAGAATTATTTAATAGTATAGGTCAGGAATAATTAAACCAATCAATTAGAGAAGATTGGCTTAGACTCCCGCAAAAAAACTTAACATATCAGACAGGACAGTAGGTACCACTTCATCCGGTAGGTTGTGACCCATACCGTCATAAATTATTATTTCAGAACCTGGGATTAATTCAGCAGTGTGTTTTCCATGCTCAACCGGCAGCAAAGTGTCGTCTATTCCGTGTTGAATTAGAGTGGGAACTGCTATTGTCTTAATCTGATCCGACCGGTCTCCTGCTTGTAAAATAGCCGTCATTTGCCTGCCCATAGCCTCGGGATAAAATCCATAAGCATGTACTTGATCTAAATCTAGGTCCCTTACACCACTAAAATTACTTTGATTCTGCTGAGACATTTCAGGTAAATGCTTTGCTCCAGAAGTTGACATGATTGAAACCAGACTTTTAGTTCGTTCCGGATAAGATGATGCCATTGTTTGTGCAATCATTCCGCCCATCGAGGCTCCAACAATGTGAGCGTTATCTATGTTGAGCTCATCCAAAACTCTTATTCCGTCATCGGCCATATCCTCCAGAGTATAAGGAGCGCTGAAGCCAATGCCCATGTAACTTAAAGCAAATTTCCAATAAATATTTGGCTTACCGAGTCTATCTAAGTTTTCTGAGTCTCCAGTATCTCTGTTATCAAAAAGTATAACTTTATAACCAGCATCGACCAATCCATTAACCAAATACTCCCCCCAAAGCCTATGTGACGCCATAAGACCCATGACCATTAAGACGGGAGTTGCGTTTTCTTCTCCTGCTACGGTATAAGCAATAGAAACTCCATTAGAATCAAAGTTAATGGTTTCTTGATCAACCGCATACTCAGAGTAAGTACTTAAAGAGAATAGAGTTATAAAGAATAGTATTATTTTTTTCATAGAATTAAAAATAAGGCTCATTTAGTTAATTTAACTTTCTTCAGAGTTGTGAAGAGTAACGGAAGGACATTCACTTAAACCTTCAAATAGATCTGATAGTTCAGAAAGCGCTCCAGATCTAATCTCTCTGTTTACAGTCGCCCAAGCTACTTCGTCTGTGTAAGTATCTATAAAGGTAAAACCCTCCATATCCGAAGACACAATAGGTTCCAAAACATAACTAGAAACTTCTAATTCAGAAAGATTGTTAACAGCCTTAACCCATTTTGAGTTCGCTGCTTTAACTTCATCGATAGTTTTTCCTTCCTCTAGGTCACAAGTATAAATTGCAACTGCAGATGCATTTATACCGAAAGATAGAATTGACAGTGTTAAAAGAGTAATTATTTTATTCATTGTTGTCTCCATTTTTTAATGAGCTAAAAGAATAACATAAGCCTTATAATTTATTAAAAATTTAAGTGTATGTTAAGGAGTGGTAGACACGAGTGGATTCGAACCACCGACCCTCTCGATGTCACCGAGATACTCTAACCAACTGAGCTACGTGTCTTCTGAACTTGGCATTTTATCTAAGTACATAATTTTTTACGAGCTAATTTACTTTCAAAAATTTAAACAAGAAAACTCTTAAGTTAGTGATTAACTGATAAATTAAGATAAGATAAATTTGTATTTATTGGCATCAGGCCAAACTGGGGAGAACCACATGAAAGAAGAATCATTTTTTGAAAAAGAAAACTCAATTCCTGACCCTTGGGATTTGCCTTTAGAAACCTTTGATGTATCTAAAGCAGAGATTTTTGAAAGTAATTTACACGGAGAATACTTCCGTCGTTTAAGAAAAGAATCACCAGTTCACTATTGTCCTGATAGTCAATTTGGACCATTCTGGTCAATAACAAAATTTCACGATATCGTTGCTATCGACAGTGACCATAAACGATTTTCTTCAGACACCAATATTGTTATAGGTGATGCTGAGCCAGAATTAGTTACCCCTATGTTCATAGCAATGGACCAACCAAAGCATGATGTTCAACGTAAAGCCGTTCAACCTGTGGTTGCCCCTACTCAATTATCAGAACTTGAGGTAATCATAAGGCAAAGAGTTGGAAATATTCTTGATGATTTACCTGAGAATGAGGAATTTAATTGGGTCGAGTTGGTATCTAAAGAGCTAACGACGCAAATGTTGGCTACTTTATTTGACTTCCCTTTTGAAGACAGACACCTCCTTCCTTACTGGTCAGATGTTGCAACAACTTCAGAAACTGTTGGAATTGAAGTAGATATGAATAAAAGACAAGAAGTCCTCCAGGAATGTCTGGCCTATTTCAGTAAGCTTTGGCATCAACGAGCAGCTGAACCAAGAAAATTCGACTTCATATCTATGTTTGCTCATGGAGAAGACACTAAAGACATGATCAATGACCCCATGGAATTCTTAGGTAATCTTATTCTTCTTATTGTCGGGGGCAATGATACAACTAGAAATTCAATTTCTGCTGGCGTAGTGGAATTAAATCGTAACCCAAAAGAGTATGAAAAGTTGATGAGTGATAGCTCTCTAATACCCAACATGGTCTCTGAAATTATTCGATACCAAACTCCTTTGGGGCACATGAGACGAACAGCACTTGAGGATGTTGAATTTAAAGGCCATACAATTCGTAAAGGAGATAAAGTGGTTATGTGGTACGTTTCCGGAAATCGAGACGAGGAAGTCATTGAAAACCCAGATGCGTTTATTATCGATCGGAATAAAGCGAGACATCATCTCTCTTTCGGTTTTGGCATCCATAGGTGCATGGGAAACCGTGTTGGAGAAATGCAACTTCGTATCCTTTGGGAAGAAATTCTTAAACGTTTTGATCGCATAGAAATGATGGGAGAACCTCAGCGAGTGTTATCTAATTTTGTTATGGGATACAGCAATGTTCCTGTAAGAGTCCATAAGAAATAACTAACCAAGAAAATATGACCAAAGTAATATTTATTGATCACGATGGAAATAATCATCAAATAAATGCCACTCAGGGTGATAGCCTTATGGAAGTAGCAATATCTAATAATATCCCAGGCATAGATGCTGATTGTGGTGGTCTTTGTGCATGCGGCACTTGCCATGTATTTGTGGAGCCTAATTGGTTGTCTAAAGTTGGGGAGAGAAGTGAAATGGAAGACTCAATGTTAGAATACACTGAAAGCGTTAAATCTAACTCTCGTCTATCTTGCCAAATTAAAATATCAGAGGAACTTGAAGGTCTAACAGTCCAACTTCCAGAAGAACAATATTAGTTTTAAAAAATAAAAGTTTAAGCCATGCCTGAAATCCAATATTTCAATGCAGTCGATTCAAGAGATGAGATGCTTGCTTCTTTAAAAAAAGATGGGGCAATTATCGTTGAAGGTGTTGTAGATAAATCATTTATTAATTCACTAAGAGAAGAGACGGACCCTTACATGGAGTTATCAAGACCTGGGCAAGATGAATTCTCGGGTAAATACACAACGAGGACAGGTGGTCTGGTATCAAGATCCTCTAAATGCAGAGACCTTATTCAAAATCAGCTTATCCTAGATATGTGTGACGGTCTTCTTCTAGAGCATTGCGGAAGGTACCAACTTCATTTAACTCAAATTATTAGAGTTAAACCTAAAGAAACAAAACAATTAATACACAAAGACAAATGGGCATGGGGAAATGACTTAAACCATCTTGAACCTCAACTGAACACCATTTGGGCTTTAAGTGAATTTACCAATGAGAACGGTGCTACCAGGGTGGCTCCCGGAAGCTCTACTTGGGAAGACAAACGTGAAATTAATGAGGAAGAAATAGTACAAGCGACAATGAAACTTGGCTCTGTACTAATTTATACAGGATCGGTGTTTCACGGAGCTGGTTCAAATGAAAGCGATGCGGATAGGATAGGCTTGAACATAACCTATACTTTAGGGTGGCTAAGGCAAGAAGAAAATCAATATTTATCAACCCCTCCGGAAGTTGCAAAAGACTTAGACCCTAAGCTTCTTAAGCTTATTGGCTACTCCATGGGGAACTATTCTCTAGGCTATTTTACTCCTCCAGGAGACCCGGGTGAATTACCTGAAGTTGTGCCACCACAATACGCCGTGGGATTAAAAGAGAGCCCTAGCTTTGGCTATGTAAACTATGAAGAAAAAGAAAGTGAGTAATCTCTAATAAAGAAACTCAAGATTGATATGATAAATTTCCTATTAAAACTTCCAAACTGGATACTTATTTTGCTTTCAAGAAAAAAACAAATAACTCTAGAACACAGAAAACTTCATCCGCCGTTTCAGCTTATGTTATCGCAAGATACCTTAGGAGATGTTGATTTCTCAACCCTAACTGCCGAACAATTTAGAGAATCTTATTTAGAACAAAGTAAATTAATCCCCCAGCAACCCAACCATAAAGTTGTTACTGAGGATCATCAGATATCAGTAGGTTCAGAAAATATCCTAGTGAGACAATACACTCCTTTAGACAGCGCCGAAACACAAAATGCTTTGGTTTACTTTCATGGCGGAGGGTGGGTTATAGGCAGCGTAGAAACCCACAATGAGTTGTGCGAGAGTCTTTGTCTTAAGTTAGGATTTAAGATATTTTCTGTGGATTATAGATTATCACCAGAATACAAATACCCCACTCCGTTTAATGATTGTCTTGCTGGTTATAATTGGGTTGTAGATAACTCTGTAGATCTAAAGATTAAAGAAAACAATATATCTGTTGGAGGAGACAGTGCCGGAGGAAACCTTGCTGCTGCTATTTGTTTAAAACAGCAAGAAGCAGGACAGCCCCTACCCAAGGCACAGCTCTTAATCTACCCGGTAACAGATTTACAGTTTCAAACTAAATCCATCCAAGAAGATTGTGCTGAAGGTTTTATGCTGACTAAGGTTGCCATGGAATGGTTTGCAGAACAATACTTGGAATCAAAAGACAGCGTTATGGACCCCCTAGTATCACCTTTACTGGCTAATTCCTTACAAGGTTTACCTCCGGCGGTCGTTGTGACGGCTGGGTTTGACCCATTACGGGATGAAGGAAATGCTTATGCTGAGGAACTAAAAAATTCGGATGTTAAAGTTTTTCACAAAGAATATCTTGGCTACATTCACGGCTTTGCCACAATGCCTATTATTCCCGGCGTTGATAATGCGCTGGAAGAAATTAGTAAAGAATTTTTGGAATTAACATAAAAAAGGCCCCGTTAGGAGCCCTTTTTATATAGAAAAATAATTTAAGTATTAGTATATTTTCCTAACTCCTCTCTAGCCACGGTTCTTCTGTGCACTTCATCTGGTCCATCTGCGAGCCTTAATGTCCTCATGTGGGCATACATGCTAGCAAGAGGGAAATCTTGACTCACTCCGCCACCGCCATGAATTTGGATAGCTCGATCAATAAGTCTACAAGCCACTATGGGAACGTGCACTTTTATTTGAGCAATTTCACTTCTCGCAACTTTATTTCCTACCGTATCCATCATATGCGCGGCATTTAAAGTTAGTAATCTAGAAGTTTCTATATCAATTCTACTTTCAGCTATGTAGTCAAAGTTAGCTCCCAGAACAGATAGTTTCTTACCAAAGGCGACTCTCTCTTCAGCACGCTTACACATAAGTTCTAAAGCTCTCTCCATGACACCTATGGTTCTCATGCAATGATGGATTCTTCCAGGCCCTAGGCGTCCTTGAGATATTTCAAAACCTCTTCCTTCTCCGAGTAGTAGATTTTCTTTTGGAACTCTTACGTCTTTAAAGCTTACTCGGCCATGACCGTGAGGAGCGTCATCATAACCAAAGACATGCATCATCTTTTCAATCTTTATTCCAGGAGTGTCCATAGGAACAATAATTTGTGATTGGCGTTGGTGCTTAGGATTGTCAGGGTTAGTCATACACATAAAAATAAGAACTTTACACCTTGGATCTCCAGCTCCTGAAGTCCACCATTTTTCTCCATTGATTACATACTCATCGCCGTCTAAAACAGCTGAGGAGCATATATTCGTAGCGTCTGAAGATGCTACAGCTGGTTCAGTCATTGCAAAAGCAGAACGTATTTCTCCATTAAGCAAAGGCTTTAGCCATCTATCTTGCTGTTCTTCATTTGCATATTTTGCAAACACTTCCATATTCCCTGTGTCAGGAGCAGAGCAATTAAATATCTCTCCTGCTATACCGGACCTTCCCATTAGCTCACACAAAGGAGCATAATCAAGATTGGTCATGTCATCACCTAAAGGGTTCTCTGGTAGAAACAAATTCCATAGCCCTTCGCTCTTAGCTATCTCTTTTTTATCTTCAATAATTTGAGGTATTTGCCAACGATTTCCTTGCTCTGTGAACTCGGCCATTTGCTCAGCATAAATTGCTTCTGCAGGATAAATATGGTCATCAAGGAATTTGGCTATTCTAATTTGTAGATCTTTTGACCTGTCTGAGAATTCTAGTTGCATTTGTTTCTCCCTATAATTGAAATATATATTAAAAGTATTGTATTATAAGTTTTGTTTATAATACTCAAGGCAATTTAATGTTAATCACAAGGATAATAGTTCTATCTTAGGCCTTAGTCCATAAAGAAATGTAACACCACTTGGAATATCTATGAATCTTAATAATACTGATTTAAACCTTTTCATTGCGTTCGATGTAATCTACACAGAAAGAAATCTTACTAAAGCCGGAGAAGTCTTAGGAATAACTCAACCGGCAGTAAGTAATGCACTTTCCAGATTAAGAGAAACGTTTGACGATGATCTTTTTACCAGAACTTCTAAAGGAATGGTTCCAACTGCTGTTGCACAGAATATAATTGAGGACGTTAGAAGTGCCCTAAGTCTTTTTAGAAATACAATATCAGATGCGGAAACGTTTAATCCAGAATCGGCAGGTACAACTTTTAGGATATCAGCTGGTGATTTATCAGAATTCAGACTTCTTCCACCTCTAATAAAATCCTTATCTGAAACAGCACCGGATATTGGAATTGAGAGTTACTTAACACCAAGAAAAAATACACCTCGAGAGCTGGCCGCAGGAAATATAGATTTTAGTATTGACCCACCTATTCACAGTGATGAATCTCTAAGACATCAAAAAATCTTTGAAGATAATTTTGTTCTTATAGTAAGAAAAGGACATCCCATTACGAAGAAGAAAAAGATAACTATGGAGGACTACTTAAGTCTATCTCACGTTAATATTTCAAATAGACGAACCGGTCTTGGACATGTTGATATGGCACTTTACAGATTAGGAGAAAGTCGTCGCATTGCCTTAAGAGCACAGAATTTTCTGGTTGCCCCTTTTATAATAGCTAACTCAGACCTGGCCTTAACATCAACAAAAAGTTTTTTAATTTCTAAAGATCTGACTGCTGTAAAGTTACCTTTCGCATTGGATCCTGCGGTCCTTCATCTGTATTGGCATGAAGCAAAAGACTCTGATCCTGGAAACATATGGATGAGAGAGTTAATCACTAAAGAATACGCAAAGCTACTTTCAAGAAAGTAAATTTAAGTTCTTCATAAATAACTTAGCAAAAACTATCTAAAATTAAGAAAATTGGTGCGGATGAGAGGACTCGAACCTCCACACCTTACGGCACCAGAACCTAAATCTGGCGTGTCTACCAATTCCACCACATCCGCAAAGACTCGGCATTATAAGCATCTACTCAGAAGATGTCGCCTGTTCTGATTGATAAAGTTCAAGATTTAAAAGTAACTTATCTATTTGTCTCTGAAGACCCATTAAAGTTTTATTTACTTGTTTACGATAAGTATCCATGGACTTAATAGCTTCATCTTGAGTGGCAAGCCTTTCTTCTAAAACAGAATCATCAGCAGAAGGGGCAATATCCGCGATCTTAATTCTTAAGTTTTGTTGCGATTTCTCTAACTTAGCAAACTCTAGATCTCTAGCACGTTGCTTGGCCCCCAGAGAGTTAATCTTTTTTGTTAATTTTTCTATCTGTTCTTCTAATTCTTTTAAGACCTTAATATTACTAGCTATCTCTTTCCTATTTTTTTTATTAGTTAGATCCCAAAGCTTTCTTATTTCTTTATTTATGAACTTTACGTCTTGCTCTGTAGATTCAATTATTTCTTGATTTTTTTGCTTCTGTTCGTCCAAAGATTCCTCAAGAATACTAATTCTTTCAATAAAATTTTGTCCGGCTTGCTGTTGATTACCTGAAGTACTAAAGAACCAGAAGAATAATAATATTAATCCCCCTAAATTAATGAATCCAAGAGCTGCAGTAAAGAGCATGCTCGCTCCCCCTACTGGCTTATTGTTCCTGCCGGACATAGTTTCAGACCTAATAGGCTTTATATCAGGAGTCTGATTCTTAGAATCTGTAGAATTATTTTCAGTCATAATTTTTACATTTTAGTCTTTCTTTCTGTTTCTTCGTAGATACAATGTGATTCATATAAAAAATTTTAACATTTAATCTTAGATATATAGATATCTAAAAAAAACGAGGACAAAAATGAATTTTGAATTTTCGGCGGAACAAATACAACTTAAGGATATAGCTCGTAAATTTCTAGAAAAAGAAGACTCTGTAAAAAGAGCAAGAGCGGTTCTTGAAGGTGAAACTTCATACGATGAAGAGCTATGGAAACTCATTGGAGAAATGGGTTTTACAGCCACTGCAATACCAGAGAAATATGATGGACTGGGGTTGGGCTATCTAGAGCTGTGTGTAATAGCTGAAGAATTAGGAAGAAGTTTAGCTCCCACTCCTTTTTCATCTAGCGTTTATCTTGCTACTGAATTCCTATTAAAACTTGGCTCGGAAGAAATGAAACAAAACTATTTACCAAAACTTGCTAGTGGAAGTTTAATTGGAACCTTTGCCCATACTGAAGGAAATACGTCTCCAACAGAGGAAAATATTTCTTGTGAAGTTAAGGACAATTTAATAAATGGGATAAAAATAGTAGTCCCAGATGGAGATGTAGCAGATTTCACCATTGTTACAGCAAAAGAAGGTAATGACGTGGGATTGTATCTTGTTGATCTCAATTCTGATGGAGTGGAAATTGTTAATCAACAAACCTTAGATCCTTCAAGATCTCACGCATCTTTAATATTCAAAGGAGCTAAAACTATAACATTGGGTTCGGCAAATGAAGGCTGGGATAACCTTCAAAATATTCTTGATAGAGCAGCAGTATTGTTTGCTTTTGAACAACTAGGTGGGGCAGAAGCTTCTATGGATATGGCAAAGGAATATGCCATGGGCCGTTTTGCTTTTGGTCGATCAATTGCTTCTTTTCAAGCAATAAAACACAAACTGGCAGATATGTATATTGCCGTAGAGCTTGCTCGATCAAATTGCTATTACGGAGCATGGGCTCTTAGTACTGATGCTCCAGAATTAGCTACAGCTGCTGCCACTTCAAGAGTAAGTGCTAGTCAGGCATTCAATGAATGTTCTAAAGAAAACATTCAAACTCATGGGGGCATGGGATTCACTTGGGAATTTGATTGTCACCTTTACTACAGAAGGTGTCGTCAATTAGCTGCAAATATTGGCAGTCAAAGTATTTGGAAAGATAAATTAATCAGCTCTCTTGAGAGAGCCAATCAACTATAGGAGATAACTATGGATTTTAATGATACAACTGAAGAAGCAAAATTTAGAAAAGAAGCCTACGAATGGCTTAAAGCTAATGCAGACTTAAAAGAAGGACCAAAAGATGGCTGGAGATCAGCTTCAGAAGAAGAAGGTCTGGAACAAGTTAAAGTTTGGCAAAATAAACTTTATGAATCTGGATGGGCATGTATGCATTGGCCTAAAGAATTTGGCGGAAGAGAATCAACTCCAATTGAAAGAGTGATCTGGGGACAAGAAATTTCTAAATTTAAAGTCCCAGGAGGCTACCTCGAAATTGGTCAAGGCATGGCAGGACCTGTGATGATGATGTACGCAACAGAAGAACAGAAAGCAAGGCACCTTCCTCCTATGGCTAGAGGAGAAGAAATTTGGTGTCAGCTATTTAGTGAACCTGGTGCTGGATCAGATCTTGCAGGACTTAAAACTAAATCAGTTTTAGAAGGCGATACTTGGACAATAAATGGGCAAAAAATATGGACATCAGGAGCGCATTTTAGTGATTGGGGAATACTGGTTACAAGAAGCGATCCAACTGCTCATAAACACAAAGGGTTAACATATTTCTTTCTGGACATGAAATCTCCAGGTGTTGAAGTGAGACCCATCAAACAGATTTCTGGGGGTGCAAATTTTAACGAAGTGTATTTCACGGATGTAAAAATTCCTGATAGCCAGAGACTTGGTGCAGTTGGTGATGGTTGGAAAGTATCTTTAACCACCCTTATGAATGAAAGATTGGCTGTAGGTGATGCTTCAGGACCTGATTTTCAAGAAGCTTTTACTCTTGCAAGAGGCCAGGATTTAAATGGAAGTTTAGCTATAGAAAATGGAGCTGTCAGAGAAAAACTAGCCGACTGGTACTGCCAGCAAAGTGGCCTGAAATTTGCAAAATATAGAAATATATCAGCATTATCTAGAGGAGAAACTCCCGGACCTCAGTCCTCTATCACGAAGATAGTTAGCGGAAATAAACTTCAAGAAATTGCTAATTTTGGCATGGACTTGATGGATTCTGCGGGAATACTTAGATCAGATGAGCCTGATGCCGACCAATCCATGTATCAATATGGATTCTACGGGGCTGCAGGCATAAGAATAGCCGGTGGAACCGATGAAATTCTAAAGAATATTATTTCAGAACAGGTACTAGGAATGCCTCAAGACATGAGAGCCGATAAAGGAATACCGTTTAACGAAATTCCTTCTAGCAATAAGTAATTTTCTGGATTCAAATAGAACTGCGGACTCTTTCTTAAACCTTAAGTCCGCAGACTTATCTTGGACAAAAGATTCCCCCTTCTCTATAGAGCACGACGACCTTTATTGGTCAAAACAAGGTGCAATAGAGGAATCTGAACACGTTTTTCTTAGAGGAAATAACTTAGAAGAGAGATGGGGACAGCTTTCCAATAAAGAAACGTTTTTAATAGGTGAGCTTGGTTTTGGAGCTGGTATTAATTTCTTAAACACTTGGAAAAAATTTATTGAGGTTAGTCCTGCCCAATCAAAACTGCATTACTTGTCTTTTGATAATAGACCTTTTATAAAAAAAGACTTATTGAGAATGCACTCCCAATATCCAACCCTTGCAAATGAATCAAAGGAGTTGATATCTAAATTACCTCTTAATGCCAAGGGTTTACATAGAATAAATTTCGCTAAAGGAAAAATAACATTAAGTCTGCTTTATGGGGATTTGGATCAAACTTTAAATGAATTAAAGAACCCTCAGATTAAATATGATGCTTGGTATCTAGACGGATTCTCGCCAGCCAAAAACCCTGAGATGTGGTCTGCAGAAATTGCGTCCTGCCTTGCAGAAGCTTCACATTCAGAAACAACGTTTTCAACTTATACCGTAGCTGGCTTTGTTAAAAAGAACTTTGAAAGAGCAAACTTCTCGCTCTTTAAGTTAAAGGGCTTTGGCAAAAAACGAAGCATGCTATCTGGGAAAAGCAATAGCGAAGAAAAAAAGATAATTATAAAGAAGAAAACCATAGGAATAGTAGGAGCTGGCATTGCTGGCTGCTCTTTGGCCAAGATATTAGCTGAGAGAGGTCATAATGTGATTATCTTTGATAAAGAAGATGGTCCTTCTAAAGCTGCAACAGGAAACCCCTTTCTAGTCGCGTACCCAAGATTGTCAGCTCATGACAGTCCATATGCGAGGTTTTCCCTCCATTCATATCTTTTTTCATCTAGATTCTATGATGATATGGATACTAAATTTTGGAAAAAATCAGGAGTTTTGATGCTGGGATTTGATGAAAACTCTTTAAAAAGAGAAAAGGCATTATGTAACTCCAGAAAAGACACAGTTCTATTTGAGAAGCTCGACAAAGAATTGGCTAGTAAAAAGGCAGGATTTAAAATAAACCATGGGGGTTTATTCTTTAAAGACGCAGGATATATTGATCCAGAAGGACTCTGTGAAGAGATGATTGATAATGAGTTAATAGAAAAAAAATTTAAAGAAGAGGTGAAATCTCTTAAAAAAGAATCAGATCATTTCCACCTTAAAACAGAAAATAGTGAATACGTATTAGATCACGTGTGTTTGTGTAATGCTTTTATGGTAAATCAATTTACTGATTTTCAAGGTGTATCAAAGAAAAGAGGCCAAATCTCATACATATCTACTGATAAAACTCTAAAAAACTTAGAATTCCCTATCTGTGCAGGAGGTTATTTATCTCCTAAAAGTGAGGACAAACATCTCATAGGATCCTCCTACAGTAAATCTGATTCAACGGAACTAATTGAAGAAGAGCACAATGAGAATCTTAAAAAAATTAAAATAATTTATGATGAGAAAATAAAATTACAGGGTGGAAGGGTTGGTTTTAGAACGGTGACAAGAGACAGGTTGCCTTTAGCTGGAGTTGTTAATGGCATCCATGTAAATATTGGTCATGGATCAAAAGGATCGACCTCTGCTCCTTTGTGCTCAGAGTATATTGCAGATCTTATAGATAGCACCACACTTCCTGTTGATTCATTCGTTGCTGAAGCCCTGAAGCCTGATCGCTTTAAGGTCAAAAATTAAGAACAGCTTTTTCTATTAAACTGTTAATCGCTGCTTGATCCCTCATCTTTAATGATCTATTGAAGCGAGAAAAGGCATACCAAATTACGTCATCAGTTTTTTTATCATGAAATCTTATAGCTATTTCATCTTTATCAACCTTTAAAATCCTCTGATTTCTTGAATCCCAGTACCTATCATTGTAAAAACCTCTACTTCCAATGTCGGTAGAGCGGTCCACTTCTCTGTTAGTGCCAATAAAAAATCTTACAATCATATCTGCCTCTTGAGATTCTTTTAAGCCCTTAGCTTCAAGACTAGATTTTATTGCTCTCTCCACTCGCTGCATCAAGATTGGATTAAGGCCAATCTGAGATGGAGAGGTAGTTAGCTCAGGCTTATTTATTTTAAAAGACTTGTAAGCAGACAGATCGTATTCACTGTCTCTATCAGACTCAATTCTTGGCTGAGAAGCACAAGCAACAAAAATAAGAATGATGGATATAGAAAAAAATTGTTTAATCATAAATATAGATTATATAAGAATTAGAAGAATTTAAACCACTTACCTAGTTTCTTTTTACATCCTTGATATTGGGTGTTGTATCTATCTGATTGCCTCTGGACCTTATCAGCAACGGAGAGAAGCCATGGTTTTGTTCTATAGCTACCCTTTTTGTAACCGCCCCGCCCTTCATGATAAGCAAGATACAGTGCCCTAGCATTGCTCATTGGGATTCCTAACTGTTTGTGTGTTTTATAGTTATACCAACCGATAAAATCTACGGCATCTTCAAAATCATTTCTTTGGACAAACCAACCGCCCCTATCTTTAAGATACATTTCCCAAGTTCCATCCACTGCCTGGGCATACCCTCTTGCGCTTGTAACCCTCTTCCAAGGAATAAAACCTAATAACTTTGTTCTTTGGGGTCTGGCATCAGCTATAAAGCTAGATTCTTGTTTAATAATAGCCATAGAGACTGAAATCGGTATCTTCCAGCGCTCCTCAGTTTTCTTTGCGGCTTTATACCAAGAGTATCTTTCTTTAAAAATTTTACACACATCTGTTGTTGTTGACGGCGGAGCATTAGAGGCACAGCTGACTAAAACACAAAAACAAATCAATAAAGGGAATCTAATTATCATGTTTATTTAGTTCAGAAGCTCTAAAGCTTGCTCTTCATCTAGAATATTTACTCCAAGAGCTTCTGCTTTTGTTAGTTTAGAACCCGGCTTATCTCCTGCTATTAAGATCGTAGTATTAGAAGAAACACTAGCAGAAACTTTAGCCCCCAAACGAATCAGCTCTTCCTTAAGCTGACTCCTTGAAATATCAGAGAAAGAGCCCGTTATTACAACAATATGTTTCCCTAACTTAGAATTAGTATTTTCTATTGGATTCTGTAGAAGTATTTTTAGATTCATCAATCTTTGTATCAGGTTCCTTCCTTCAATACTTTTAAAATAATCGGCTATATAAAGGGAGGCAACAGGTCCAATATCATTTATTTCTAATAACTCCTCTTCTTTAGCATTCATCAATTTCTCAAGGCTCTTAAAATGAGCTGATAGATTGAGGGCTGTAGCTTCACCAACTTCTCGAATTCCTAAAGAATATATAAATCTTTGGAGTGTTGTACTTTTACTTTTTTCTATTGATGCAAGGAGATTGTTGGCTGATTTCTCGGCAAAGCCATCCAGTTCAAGTAGATCTGCTTTCCTGAGTTCATAAAGGTCAGAAGCATCATTGATGGTTCCAATATTAACCAATTGATTAATAATCTTCTCACCTAAGCCATCAATATTCATCGCATTCCTAGAAACAAAATGCTTAATGGATTCCATCTGCTGTGCTAAACAATTCTGTCCAGATTTGCATTTCAAAATAGCTTCTGATTCTTCTCTAACTAAAGGCCCTGAACATGAAGGACACTCAGTAGGGATTTTTACGGCTTTAGCATGAGGGGGCCTTTTATCATGATCTACCCTTACAATTTGAGGAATAACATCACCAGCTCTTTTAATAGAAACTGTATCTCCTTCCCTAACATCCAGACGGGCTATTTCATCAAAATTATGAATACTTGCATGAGTGATGGTTACTCCTCCAACCAAGATTGGCTCAAATTCAGCTACCGGCGTTATACTGCCAACCCTTCCTACTTGAAAGGAAATAGATTTAACAACTGTAGTACCTATCTCTGCTGGAAACTTCCTAGCGATAGCCCATCTAGGTGCACGGGAGACCCTGCCCAATTTATTTTGAAGGGAGAGTTGATTGACTTTATAAACAACTCCGTCAATCTCATAAGGCAAAGAATTCCTGTTTTTTTGTATATTATTAAAAAATACAATACATTCATCCACATTTTTGGCTAACCCAGATTTTATATTTACAGGCAGCCCCCATGATAAAAAAGCTCTGAGAACTTCGGATTGGAGCTGAGGGAATTTTTTAGATTGATTTGTTACAGAACCCAATCCATGTGCAAAAAATTTAAGAGGTCTGCTGGATGTAACTTTTGGATCTAGCTGCCTTAAACTACCGGCCGCAGCATTTCTAGGGTTTGCAAAAACCTTATGACCATTCTCTTCTGAATGCTTATTAATTTTATTAAAATCATTGAGTTCAATAAAAACCTCACCTCTAACTTCTAATATTTCAGGTATATCGAAATATTCATTCTTATTAAGTTTTAGAGGTATGGAATTTATAGTTCTTATATTATGAGTTATATCCTCTCCTACTTTTCCATCTCCTCTTGTAGAGGCATAATCTAGTTCTCCCGATCTATATAAAAGGTTAGCAGCAACACCATCTAGTTTTGGTTCACAAGAAAACTCAATACTTTCAATGATGTTTAGTCTTTCGGTTATTCTCTTATTAAAATCTATCAGGTCATCACTATTAAAAGCATTATCTAAAGAAAGCATTTGCTCTATATGTTCTATTTTCCTGAACCCTTCTAAAGGTTTAGATCCTACTCTTTGAGAGGGAGAATTTTTATCTACAAGGTCGGGGTTATTTTCTTCAAGCGTCAATAATTCTTGAAATAATAAATCATATTCAGCATCGCTTACAGAGGCATCATCCAAAGCATGATATTGGTGAGCATATTCATTAATCAATGCTTGTAAAACTTTAAGGCGATTTTTAGAACCTGAATCTGGAGTCATAAAGATCTATTTTAACTGACAATAGCCAGTTTTTGTCGTTGGAATTCTTGCGCCTCTTGACGCATGTGCACAAGCATTTGCTTGGTCAGCATATTCCTATTCTCATCTAATAATTCAGAATTAAAAGATTCTGATATTATTTGTGAGATTTCATACATAAGGTCAAAAACCTCCACTGGGCTTAGGACGGAGAGAGGATCAAAAACAAAAGCTATATCGCTCGTTGATATGCCTTCAAGAAAAGTACCAGGGTTTTTGCCATTTAAAATATTAAAAAGCAGATGATCGTCTTCATTAGTGACAGAAAAATAACCTCTTTCATCAAATGAGAAGGAATAATTGCTCAATATGTTTGAAATTGAGTCATAAGAGAAAACATTACCTTTGTCGGAAGACAAATTAATTATGAGTAATTGACGAGCAAGACTTGGGCTTTGATTAATATCAATCTCTTCAAATTCTTCTGAAATTTCTTTTGCGACTTCTTTTGGTGTTTCAGGATTATCTTTTTCATCGTACCCATCCAACCACTCCTGCTCAAAATCACTTCTTTCTATTTCTGTTGAATTAATGAGATCAACCTTGAGTGAGCTGGCCCTGCTTCTTAAAGACCTCCTCAGTCCATCAATAAAAATAAGTGCCAACAACGAACCAATAATAACAGTTAATATTTCTGCTAAATTAAACATGCCTAGCTTGCCGCCAACTCAACCGCTTCATCTACATCTACAGCCACTATTCTAGATACACCTGGTTCTTGCATAGTCACACCCATCAAATGCTTGCTTCTCTCCATGGATATTTTGTTGTGAGTTATGTAAACAAATTGAACACTTTTTGACATCTCTTCTACAAGTTCAATAAAGCGCATAGTATTTAAATCGTCTAAAGGGGCATCGACCTCATCTAACATACAGAAAGGAGCAGGGTTTAATTCAAAGAACGCAAAAACAATAGCTATAGCTGTAAGTGCTTTTTCTCCACCGGATAATTGAGAAACACTAGAATTCTTTTTACCGGGCGGTCTAGCTAAAATTCCTACCCCAGAACTTAATAAATCATCACCCAACATTGTCAGTTCAGCGTGACCTCCACCAAAGAGCTTAGGGAAGGAGTTTGCAAGACTGATATTTAACTTATCAAAAGTATCTTTAAAAGTGGTTCTTGTTTCCTTGTCTATTTTATTAATTGCATTTTGTAATGTTTCTAGCGCATCCGTTAGCTCTTGATGCTGGCCATCCAATAGACTTTTACGCTTTTCTTCCACTTCATACTCTTCCATGGCTGCTAAATTGATAGCTCCTAACCTAGAAATCTTCCTTTCTACAGCCTCCAGTTCAAGTTCTAAGCTCTGAGTAGTCTGCTCATCATTTATTTCTTCTAGAAGGTTATCTAATTTATTGTCATTCTCAATGAGTCGTCTTTCAATATTTTCAGCTTCTATCTTTGCAGCCTGACGTTCTAGTCTAAGAGTTTCCAAAGCTTCTCTTAGGTTAATAGCCATTTGTTCTTTTTCTATTTTTTCTCTTTCTATCTTATGAATAGACTCAGAACATCCCTCAATAGCTTTGCGTGCTTTTAAAAGTTCAGACTCTACTTTCAAGCGCCCTTCAAGTAGTTTATTTAAATCATTTTCTACAGAGACGAGAGGTTCTTTCATGCTTGCAACTTCTTCAATCAAACTTGCAGTATTTTTTTCTAACTCTTTGATACCTGATTTTAAGTGGCCACCCTGACTGGCAATAGTAGCTAATTTTGCCTGTAATTCAGCAAATTCACCGGTTTTATCTAGAAGATTAATCCTTTCTCTTTTTTCACTCTCTGAAGAATCTGATAACAATTCTTGAGTTTTACCTGTGAGTCTGGCTGGCTCAGAAGATAATTTTTTAATAGAAGCCTGTAAGTCTTTAAGTTCAGCAATGAAAACAGCTGAATCATTTTCCGTTATTCCTATTTCTAATTTCTTAGACATAGAAAGAGACATACTATCCATTTGGCTCAGCAGCGACTCAGATTCAGTTATGAACAACAGCCATTCGGTTTCTAGAATTTTTGTTGCTGAAGTTATGCTTCCTTCATCTAGCTGAGTATTTCTTAATTCATCTAATTCAGGCGTAATTAAGGCAATTGACGCTTGTATCTCTTCTTTATCAGTTGTTAGTTTTCTTAATTCCTGACTTCTAGATTCAAGTTGATTGTTATTAAATTTAATTTTTTCTTCTATCTCTCTGTTTCTGTCTTTCTTAAGAGTGAGGTCTTGTTCCGTTCTTGAGATATCTGCACCAAAACTATAAAAATCTTGCTGCACTTTATCCATAGCAGTTTGAAGTTCAATTTGCTCAGCTCTTAAGGCCATTATTTTTGAATCAGAGGTTGTTTTAGATGAATTTGCTTCTTGAACCTTTATTTCCTGATCCTTAACGTTTGCTTCTTTTAATTCTATCTTCTTAGAAATGTCTTTCCATCTAGAAGTAAAAAGGAGACCTTTAGCATGTTTTTCATCCTTCCTAAATTGGGTGTATTTTTCTGCTGCCTTAGCTTGTTGTTGCAGTTTAAACAAAAGCCTCCCAATCTCTTCCCTTAGATCTTCAAGTCTTGAAAGGTTATCTTTAGTTTTTTTAATGCTTGATTCAGTTTCTCGTTTTCTCTCTAAATATCTCGATATGCCAGCCACCTCTTCTATATAACTCCTCATTTCTTCTGGTTTTGCGCTTACAAGTTGGGAAATCATACCCTGCTCTATAATGGCATAGCTTCTTGGACCTAGACCGGTCCCCAAGAAAACATCTGTTATGTCTCTTTTTCTACAACTAGTTCCATTCAAATAATAATTAGATTGTCCATCAATCTCCAAACTCCTTCTTACAGATATTTCATTGTAGCCAGAATACTCTCCTCCAATCCTTCCATCCGAGTTATCAAAAAAAAGTTCAACGGAAGCCCGTGAAACTGATTTTCTTGAAGCAGATCCATTAAAAACGACATCTGACATTGAATCGCTTCTTAAATTCTTAGCAGAACTCTCACCCAAGACCCATCTAACGGCATCAATGACATTTGATTTTCCGCATCCATTTGGACCTACAATACAAGTCATTTCGCCAGGAAAAGACACTGAAGTTGGATCTACAAAAGATTTAAAACCTGAAAGCTTTATTCCTTTAAGTTTCATATTTCACTTTTATTTGAGGGTAGAAAACCAACGCCCTGAAGCAGGACGGCAATGAAAAAAGAAAAGCTTTCATTGCTGACGAAGTCTATTCTATTTATTGTTACGAAACTACTGATTTTTTCTGTTATTTAAAGCTTTTATGGCTATTTTAAGCTCTTCTTTTTCTCTTTCATTGGTAATCAGAGATGCGGCTTTGGTCCACTGAATAACAGTCTGATCAAGATTCCTTTCTCCAAGGTATTGAAGGCCCTTTAGAGTCAAAGCAATAGGGTTGTCTGGATTCTTTAATAAAGCTAAGGCAAGCATTTCCTTAGTTTGTTCTGTAAATTTTCTTCCTTCTGAGAAATACAAAACTTGAGTATATTCAGCCAATATTTCTCCGCTTAGCTCATCTTGATGATTTATAAAGAGAGACTGATATGCCAGCCTCGAAAGATTAAATTCTTCTAAGTTCTTTAGGCTTATAGCTAGAGCATAAATGTGATTAGATTTCTCTTGATTCTTAACCATGTAATCTAAATACCTATTCTTAAATGATTCTTTATCTTTGGCCCTTTCCTCTTTATTTCCATTTAAGAAAGATTCAAAAACTTCAGCATCCTCTAATAGGGAGTAGGATCCAAGCTCTAACGGATAGAAATAAATAGACAAGATCATGAACAGTCCTGTAATGCTTAGGACGATTGAAAAGGTCTTTCTTCTTCCTTCAAAGTTTTCACTTTGTTCACTAATTAATTCTTCTGGGACATCCTGAAGAAAGAGGATCTCCCTCTCATCTTTTAGTTTATTTTTTGTAATTTTCTCCAAACCTTCCATGTCAGAAATAACTTCTGATTCTGAATCAAAAAGAGATAAATTATCTAGTTTTCTATTGCTTTTAGTTTTTCCATTTGAAAAAGAAAAGACTAGGTACAGACCTAAAGCAATTAGTATAGAAGTTATAAAAATGACTAACATCTATCTGTTCTCTAGTTCAGATAGTAGTTGTTTCTTCAGTGCCCTTAAGTCTGTATTAGAAACTTTTTTCTGTCGGCTCCTCTTAGCTAGAAGAGCAAAGATCATCGTACTAAACAGAAGAATGAAAGGACCTAGCCACAGTAGGTAGGTTGAAGGCTGAAACGGGGGCTTGTATAGAATGAAATCTCCATACCTTTGCGTCAGAAATTCAGTAATTTCAGAATCTTTTTTACCCTCTTGGACTAATCTATAAATTTCTATTTTTAAATCTCTAGCAATTGGAGCATTCGAACCTGAGAGGTTCGAGCTTTGGCACTTAGGGCACCTATAATCGTCCAGCAGCTTATTGAAACGAATTTCTTCCTCGCTAGTATCAAAGGGGTACAGTTCTTTTTGAACATCTAGATTTTGAATTTCTGCAGATAAAATAACCTGCGAAACTACTAGAATTATTGAATAGAATAAGGTTTTCATTTTAAATGAATCACAAACTTTTTATTCCAGATTTCAGGAGTCAATGCGCCAACATGCCTTGTTTTAATTATTCCATCTGAGTTTATTAAAAAAGTCTCGGGCGCCCCGTATACCCCAAGATCAATTGCTAACGACCCTTCTTTGTCGTAAATACTAAATTCAAACGGATTGCCATCTCTTTCTAACAAGTCCAAGGCTTTTTGTCTGTTGTCCTTATAATTCAACCCGTAAATCTTTATCTTAGATTCTTTTTTTAGATTTAATAAAAAAGGATGCTCCACCCTGCAAGTTATACACCAAGTAGCCCAAACATTTACAATGGCTGGGAAATGAGAAATATCACTTTTTGTTAAAATAACCTCTTCATCTTCTAATTTTGTAAGATTAAATTCAGGAAAATTCTTATCTATCAAAACGGAGTTGAGTTGGTTATTGTCTCTTTTTAGAAAAGAAAAAAGAGCTATGACCAATAATACAAAAACTACTAGAGGAGCTATGTCTATAAGCCTTCTCACGTCTCTTTCCTTAAAAGTTTAATACTGGAAATAAAGGTACCAATTGCTATCAATAATGCTCCAAACCAAATCCACCTTACAAAAGGCTTTACTTGCAATCTAAAAGACCAAGTATCTCCCTCAATATTTTCTCCCAGCGCAACGTAGTAATCCTTAAAGAGATCAGCAACTATTCCCACTTCAGTTGTTA
The DNA here is from genome assembly GCA_905182235.1 of SAR86 cluster bacterium SAR86B. Lineage (GTDB taxonomy): Bacteria > Pseudomonadota > Gammaproteobacteria > Magnimaribacterales > Magnimaribacteraceae > CAJJAM01. The sequence continues at coordinate 69,219 of CAJJAM010000003.1, forward strand.
CTTGGTTTGCAGAAAGGTAACTCCTCTTCTCAGAACTTAAGGCAATTGTCCGAGTATTTTCATCTATCTTCAGACTAGCAACATCTGCAATATAATTTGGTCCTTTTTCAGAGCTAAGATTCTGAAATTCAAAGACATAGCCATCTAAATCGTAGCTTTCGCCAACTGAGAGTAATAATTCTTTTTCACTGGAATAACTGCTCACTACGCCTATACCTAAGACCAGAAAAGCAATGCCTAAATGAGCAAATATTGCTCCTAAACGGAAGCTCAGAAAAGATTTTATTTTATTTAAAGGTCTTTTATTTATGACAATATCTAAAAAGTTTCCGGATACAATCCATGAGAATAATAAGCACGCTACAAGGGAACCCGTATTAAAGCTTCCAAAGAGGAAATATAAGATAATATTTATAACAATCAGTACAGTCAGGGTTTCTATAATAAGCCTGGTAATAAATTTAAAATCTTTAGTATCACTCCAGCCTAAGAACAGACCTACGCCTTGCAAAAAGCCTAATCCGATAGCAAAAGGAAGAATTAAAACGTTAAAGTACGGAGGACCAACCGAAACTTGATCGCCGTTTGTATAAGCTTCATACAAAAGAGGGAAAATAGTCCCAAACATTATTGAAATTGCCAACACAACAAGCAGGAGATTGTTTAAAAGGAAACCAAATTCAATTGATGTCAATGAATAGGTACTCTCACTTTGGGTCCTAGTATTTTTAAGACTATAAATAAGAAGAGCACCAAATATGAAATACGAGCATATTCCTAAAATAAATAACCCTCTTTCTGGATCAAGAGCAAATGCATGAACGGAAGTTAAGACTCCTGATCGGACAAGAAAAGTACCCAACAAACTAGCAGCGAAAGATAAAATTGAAAGCAATAGAGACCAGTTCTTAAATACCCCTCTTCTTTCAGTAGCAATAAGAGAATGGAAAAGAGCGATAGATATTAGCCAGGGTACAAAGGCGGCATTTTCAACCGGATCCCAGAACCACCATCCTCCCCAGCCTAATTCATAATAAGCCCACCAACTGCCCAATCCTATTCCTAATGTAAGAAAGGCACACGATAGCAACGACCAGGGCCTTGCACTCCTAGCCCACAAAGAATCAATATTATTAGTAATCATTGCTGCTATGGCTAAAGAGAAAGGAAGAGCAAGTCCAGAATAACCCATATAAAGCAAGGGTGGGTGAATTGTAAAAGCAAAGTCTTGCAAAGATGGGTTAAGGTCCCCGCCTTCAAGAGGTGAAAAAGGCAGCAATCTTTCAAAGGGATTAGAGGTAAATAAAGTAAAAAGGATAAAAGCAAAAATTACCTGATTCATAATTGCAAATGTTATAGAGGAGAAAGAATCATTTACGTTTCTCTTTGAGAACATATACCCCACAAGCCATAGAGATAAACACAGTATCCAAAGGACCAAAGATCCTTCATGCGCGCCCCATGTTGCAGCAAATTTGTAATAATCAGGAAGCAGGGTATTTGAATTTGTAGCTACGTAAGCAACGGAAAAGTCATCAACTAAAAAAGAATATATTAAACAAGTGAGTGACCCAGCTACAAGCAAGGCAGTCAGAACAGAGAACGGTCTAAGATAACTTTGGGAATAATATTTTTTTGAAAAAAATTCATAAAAAGGCAAACATCCACCTATAAAGGTTACTGCTAAAGCTCCGATTAATAAGAGATGGCCAATTTCTGGAATCATTCTATTTTATTTAACATTTTAGCCACTTCAGGGGGCATGTAATTTTCATCGTGTTTTGCTAAAACCTCCTGAGCAAGAAAAGTGCCATCTTCTTTTAAAAAACCCTTAACCACAACACCAGCATCCTCTGAGAAAAGATCAGGAAGTATTCCATTGTAAGTAACAGATAGTGAATTCTGAAAATCAGTAATTAAAAAAATAACTTCCAAGGAGTCTGTGCTCTTTTGAATAGAGCCTGAAGCCACCATTCCACCTGCTCTAACAACACTACCAGGAGCAACGTTACTACTTACTAATTCACTGGGAGAATAAAAGAGGTTCATATTCTTTGATAAAGCACTCATGACTAAAACTAAAGCGGCAATAGCTCCCAGTAAAACTGTAACTATCGCATAAATTCTTTGTTTTCTAAGCGGGTGCAAACTTACTCCTCTAAGGTACCTTCTCTATAAATCCTTTTTAACCGGACCACAGGGATAATTATATTAATAGTGATAATAATTATAAGAATCAATAAACAAGACCATACGTAAGGACCTTTGCCATCCATAATAAATAATATCTGTAATGAATCTAACATCTAATTTTAGTATTTAAAAAATTGTTTTTTTACCCAAGATTTATCCCTTTCCCTTGAAATTATTTCAGCCCTTAGACCATTTGTTAGCATAAAAATAAAGAGGCAATAAAAACCTAAGACACAAACTAATAACGGCAGGTACATGTCTGGGGACATGCTTGGTGAAGAGGTTAGAGTGAAAGTAGAAGGTTGATGTAAAGTTTGCCACCAATCAACTGATTTCTTAATGATTGGGACAATAACCACCCCTAAGACAGCTAAAATGGACACGGCCCTGTCGCCTTTAGTTTTATTTTCTATTGACGAGTGAAGTCCAATAATTGCTGCATACAAAAAGAACATTATTAACGTTGAAGTTAAACGAGCATCCCAGACCCACCATGTACCCCAAGTCGTTTTGCCCCATATTGAACCTGTTAATAAAGCTATGAGGGTAAAACCTGCGCCTAATGGAGCAGCAGAATTTATTAACATGCCTGCGATCTTAGCTCTCCACACCATTGAAATAAATCCGCTGATAGCCATAAAAATATAAATGGACTCAGCTAAAATAGCTGATGGAACATGAATATAAATAATTCTATACACATCCCCCTGCTTGTAGTCTGTAGGCGAAAAACCAAGACCCCAAATTAACCCAGCGCAAAAGACTATAACTGCCAGTCCAGCTAACCAAGGTAGAGAACTTGTCGCCCATCTGTAAAAATGAGGAGGCGACCCCATCGCAATTAGCCAGTTCTTAATTCTAGACCAAACTCTATTCATAATTTAATAAAATAGCCTCAACGGTAAGTAAACAAAGTCCCGGGATTCCAATCGCCAACATCGCACCCATAATCGAAATAAATCCTGAGTAATCTTGCTGGTTAATGGCAGCTGACATTATAGCCGTACCCATAAGTAAAGTAGGTATAGAAAATGGTAAAACGATTATTGCACTTAAGATTGCACTCCTTCCAAGAGATAAAGCCGCACCTAAAGCACCCAATAAACTCATAAATAACGTTCCTAGCAAAAGGCTTATGATTAAAGCAAAAAGAACTCCAGAGGGCAGATAGAGGAAAACAGAACTTAAAACAGAAGCTAGAATAATAGGTGCACCACACACCAACCAGTGACAAAGAACTTTAGCAAAAATTAAAACAAATACGGGCTCTGAACTAACAAAGTATTGATCTAAGGTTCCATCTCTAAAGTCTTCACTAAAAATACCTTCTACTGCTAGTAAAGATGAAAGAAGAGCAGATATCCAAATAATTCCAGCAGCCATAGAACTTAAGAGGGACTGGCTTGGCCCTAAAGCCAATGGGAAAAAAGTAACAACGATCAAGAAGAAAATAAGAGGAGTGATATACGTTGCTGAACGCCTAAAAGATAAGGTTAAATCTCTTCTCAACACAAGCATGAACCAGTCGAGAGTGCTATCTCTATTAGTCATTTTTAACATCCAGATATATTTTTTGGGAGTTCAACCTTGACGGTCGATGTCCAGTAATAAGAAAAGAGGCTCCTTTGTTATTTAACTCTCTAACAATATCCTCTATTAATTCAATTCCTTGGTCGTCTAAAGCCGTAAAAGGTTCATCAATTAAGTAAAGATTAAAATCCTTTAATAGCCATCTTCCTATGGCTATACGTCTTCTTTGTCCTGCTGACAGACGAGAACTTTGTCTATTTAAAAAATGCTTTAAGCCAATTTTATTTGCAATTGAAGCAATTTCTTCTTGAGAAGAATTAAAGCCCGAACTAGAAAACTTCAAGTTTTCGTAAGTAGTTAAAAGAGGCTTGATGCCTATTTGATGTCCTTGATAGAAGCAACTAACATCGCCTTCTTGAAGCGTGGATGACACTTCTGAATCATTCCAAAACATCTCTCCATCATAATCGTTAATAAAACCAAGCAAGGATCTTAAGATAGTAGTCTTTCCAGAGCCATTAGATCCAATAATTTCTACATTCTTTCCAGCTTCTACAGTAAAACTCAGACCTTGCAATACTTCTTCGCCTGACCTGCGGCAATTTAGGTTTTTAACTTTTAGTATGTTTGACACGTTGGATTAAGGATTGAATCTATTTTATCAAAATAAATGACTTTTCTAAATGTAAGGTACATAAAAGGTACATTAAAATTTACTCTTATTAATCATTTGCCTTACAATGCGCGTTTAATTTATCAATGGAAGTATTTTGAACAAGGTAAACTTTGCTAAGAGAAAGAGTGTTAAATTTGTGGAAGAAGGAAATAATTTAGCACCTAAATTCAATGATGAAGGCATACTGCCTGTGGTGGTTACGGAAGCATTATCCGGCATGGTCTTAATGATTGGTTATATGAACGAAGAATCTCTAAAAAAATCAATTTCTACGGGTGAAGGTCACTACTGGAGCAGAAGTAGAAAATTATTGTGGCATAAAGGAGCTTCTAGCGGCATGGTCCATAAAATAAAAGAAATATTAATTGATGATGATCAAGATTCAGTCTGGTTGAAAGTTGATGTACAAGGAATTGGAGCAAGCTGTCATGTCGGCTATAAATCTTGCTTCTACAGGTCAATAGAGAAAGGTGCCGAAGGTTTATCTTTAAAATTTACAGAGAAAGAAAAGACTTTTGACCCAGAAGTGGTTTATCCCGGGTCAGAAAATCCTACTCAGCTTTAACTGGCTTTATTTAAGGCCTGTTCTATATCGGCAATGATATCGTCGATATGCTCTATTCCAATCGAAAGTCTTACATAACCAGGGGTCACACCTGCAGAAAGTTGCTCTTCTGAAGAAAGCTGGCTATGCGTAGTTGAAGCTGGATGTATTGCCAAGGACCTGGAATCGCCAATATTAGCTACGTGATAAAGCAGTTCCAAAGAATCTATAAACTTCTTACCAGAGTCTAGACCTCCAGGGAGTTCAAATCCAATTAGAGCACCGGATCCTCCTGAAAGGTATTTATCAGCTAAGACTTTGTGCTGACCTTCAGACAAGCTCGGGTAGGTAACCGAAGCAACCTTGTCATGATCTTTCAAAAATTCAGCTACTAGTTGAGCATTTTTTGCATGCTCTCTCATTCTCAAAGGAAGTGTTTCCAGTCCTTGAATGAAAAGCCAGGCATTAAAAGGACTCATCGCTCCTCCTAAATCCCTAAGAAGTGTTGTTCTTGCTTTCATGATATAGGCAATAGGGCCCATCGGTTTTATTGCTTCAGTCCAGACTACCCCGTTATAGCAAGCATCAGGGGTATTCAATGCAGGTTGCCTTTCTGGACCGGCAGACTCCCAATCAAAGTTCCCTCCATCGATTATTAGACCTCCCACTGAAGTACCATGGCCGCCTATATATTTAGTAGTTGAATAAGTGATAATTGCTGCTCCGTGATCAAAAGGCCTACAAAGCACCGGTGCCGCTGTATTATCTACAATCAAAGGTATACCTAATTCCCTTCCTATGTCTGCCACTTCCTGTATTGGAAAAACCTGTAATTTAGGATTTGGTAAAGTCTCTCCAAAATAAGCTCGTGTTTTTTCGTCAGTTGCATTTGCAAAGCTCTCTGGATTTGAAGGGTCAACAAATCTTACCTCAATACCCATTTCTGAAAGGTTATTCTTAAATTGGTTGTAAGTACCTCCATACAAGTGAGAAGAAGAAACTATGTTATCTCCCGCTCTTGCCAGATTCTGGATTGAATAAGCTGAAGCGGTTTGTCCTGATGCAACCGCTAGTCCAGCTGCTCCACCATCCAAAGTAGCCATTCGCTCTTCCAGAACAGCGTTGGTAGGATTCATAATTCTTGTATAAATATTTCCTAGTTCAGAAAGAGCAAATAAATTAGCTGCTTGATCTGTGCTTTCGAATAAATAACTGGTTGTTTGATGAATGGGTACAGCCACTGAACCTGTATTCTCATCTGCTCTCCAACCCGCATGAAGTGCAATCGTTTCTACATTCTTACCTGTGTAAGTCATTTTATATCTCCTAAAAAAAAACCTGCCAACTTTCACTAAACAGGTCTCATATTAAGAAATCCTTCTTTAGCAGTATTTATATAGCACCCGCAAGCTGGGTCAAATCGGTGCTCCTTGTATTGTATAATAATAAATAATTAATTCAATAAGCGTTTATAAAATACAATAAGAGATTAGGCCCCGTTAGCTCAGTCGGATAGAGCGCCGGATTCCTAATCCGGAGGCCATAGGTTCAAATCCTGTACGGGGCACCAATGAAATGAACTGGAAAAAAGAAACTAAAGAAATAGAAAAAAGAAAACTACTTGCTAAACAGCAAGGGGGGAAAGACGCTGTTGATTTGCAACACGCTAAAGGAAGATTAACTTTAAGAGAAAGAATAGAAAAATTAGTAGATAAAGAATCTTTTCAAGAACAAGGAGAAATTGCTGGTGGATCAGAAACTAATGAAGCTGGTGAAATACAATCTCTAACACCTGCTAACTTTATTTTAGGATTTGCAAAAATTGATGGCAGGCAAGTGGTAGTCGGAGGAGAAGATTTTACAGTAAGTGGTGGTTCCCCTAATTCAGCTGGATTAAGAAAAAGCGTCTACACAGAAGAATTAGCTCTTAAATATAAAGTGCCTCTTATAAGGATGCATGAAGGTGGAGGCGGATCCGTTGCCGGTCCGGGGAAAAAAGGAAGAGGATCTGGAGGAGATGCTGTATTTTCTAGGTCAAGATTCAAATCAGTTGCAGACACCCTAAGAGAAATACCAGTTGCCTCTGCTGCCCTAGGACCAGTTGCAGGACTTCCTGCAGCTAGATTCGTAGCATCACACTTCAGAGTGATGACGAAAAAAACAGCTCAGATTTTAGTTGCTGGGCCGGCTGTAGTTGAAAGAGCCTTTGGGATAAAAATGACCAAAGAAGAGCTTGGCGGCTCTCAAATACACAAACTAAATGGTGTTACAGACAATGTGGCTGAATCTGAAGTAGAAGCCTTAAATCAAATTAAACAGTTTTTGTCATACATGCCACAAAGCGTTTATGAACTAACAAAAAGGTTAGAGCCAAATGACCCCATTGATAGAAAAGATGAGGAGCTATTGTCGATTATTCCAAAAGAGAGACAAAAATCTTATGAAATGAGGGATTTAATAAACCACGTAGTAGATAATGATTCTTTCTTTGAGATTACGAAATTCTTTGGCCAAGGGATAATTACTGGATTTGCAAGGATGAATGGTTTTGCAGTTGGAATTTTTGCTAATGACTCTAATTTCTACGCTGGTTCTATGTCAGCTACTGGAGCACAAAAGACAACCAGATTTATTAAACTATGCGATACTTTTCATATCCCTGTAATTAGTCTTGTAGATGAACCGGGGTTCTTGATAGGCCCTGATGCAGAAAAAGAAGCAACTATCTTGCACGGCACAGAGGCGGTACTAACGGTTACAGAATCGCAGGTACCCTGGTCTACGGTAATGATAAGAAAATCTTTTGGAGTTGCTGCAGCAGCACACTACGGTCCCGATGGATACGTGCTGGCGTGGCCGTCAGCTGAATCTGGTCCATTACCCCTTGAAGGAGGCGTGGCGGTAGCTTTTAAGAAAGAGATTGCTGAAGCTCCTAATCCAGAAGCCAAAAGAAAGGAAATAGAACAGAGGCTTGCCAAAAATCAAAATCCCTTTCCTCGAGCTGAAAATTTTTCAGTCCATGAAATAATTGACCCTAGAGAAACAAGAGAATATTTATCTAACTGGATAGAAAGAGTTCAACCTCAACTAAAGGCAAAGCTATTATCTGTAAGTCCAAAGCGTTAAATTTAACTTAAATAAAGAGACAGCAGAATTATACCTAATATATACTATTAGAAATACCAAAAAAGGAGTACAAGAAATGAAAACTTATGAACAATTTTATATAAACGGCGAGTGGGTAGACCCTGTTGAAGAATTAAACACTTGCGAAGTGTTGAACCCTGCAAATGAAGAGGTAATTGGAAGGATTGCAATGGGAAGTGCTGCAGATGTAGACAGGGCTGTGATAGCTGCTAAAGATGCCTTTGATACCTATAGTCAAACTAGTGTAGAAGAAAGATTAGCTCTTCTAGGAAAAATAGTTGAAGTTTATCAATCTAAATATGATGAAATTGCAGAAACTATATCAAGTGAAATGGGCGCGCCTTTGACTTTGTCAAAAGCCGCACAAGCAGCAACGGGTCTTGGACATTTTGCACAAGCCATAGAAATCCTTCAAGGTTTCGAATGGGAAGAAACAAGAGGCAGAACTTTAATCAGAAAAGAGCCAATAGGTGTGGTTGGAATGATCACTCCTTGGAACTGGCCTATCAACCAAATTTCTTGCAAAGTAGCTCCTGCTTTAGCAGCTGGTTGCACAATGGTTCTCAAGCCAACTGAGATTGCACCACTTAACGCAATACTCTTTGCTGAAGTAATGCATGAAGCTGGAGTTCCACCCGGTGTTTTTAATTTAGTTAATGGCGACGGATTAACAGTTGGTGAAGCCATGTCTTCCCATCCAGGTATAGACATGATGTCTTTCACGGGGTCTACAAGAGCAGGTATAGCTGTTGCTAAAGGTTCTGCTGATACTGTAAAACGAGTTGCACAAGAGCTGGGTGGAAAATCTGCCAACATCATCTTGGATGATGCCGATTTTGAATCTGCGGTAACCGGTGGCGCTAGACACTGTTTCAATAATAGCGGTCAATCGTGTAATGCACCCACAAGAATGCTTGTTCCAGAATCTAGGCATGATGAAGCGAAAGAAATTGCAAAACGAGCAGCCGAGACTACTAAAGTTGGAGATCCTTTCTCCGAAGATACAGGAATAGGACCTGTCGTTAGTGAAATGCAATTTGATAAAATTCAAGGCTTAATAGAAAAAGGCATTGAAGAAGGCGCTGAACTTGTAGTGGGAGGACCGGGTAAACCTGAAGGCCTAAATGCAGGCTACTATGTTAGACCTACTGTATTTGCTAATGTTAATAATGACATGACAATAGCTAGAGAAGAAATTTTTGGCCCTGTATTATCTATCCTTCCTTATGAAGATGAAGAGCAAGCCATACAGATTGCTAATGACACGGATTACGGACTTTACGGATATGTATCATCAGGCGACGTTGAGCATGCCAAGAAAGTAGCCAATAGAATAAGAGCGGGAAGCGTAGCTATTAATAATGCTTCAGCCGATTTTACTGCTCCTTTTGGAGGCTATAAGCAATCAGGAAATGGAAGAGAATGGGGTCCGTTTGGTTTTGATGAATTTTTAGAAATAAAAGCCGTAGTAGGATACTCCAGCTAAACCAATACACATAAAAAAGGCCGCTTTTGCGGCCTTTTTTTATACTTGATTAAGGACCTTCTTCCCCTCAGAAAACTTCTTAAAATTATCCAGAAAAAGATCAATAGCTCTTTGGGGTGCTCGAGGACCCCACGCTGAATCATGAGGGGTTATGTAACAGTTTGATAAAGTCCATAGTGTGGAGTCTTGACTTAGAGGCTCTGGATCTGTGGTGTCAAGAGCTGCGCATAAGATTTCATTTGTTTCTAAAGCAATCGATAGGTCAGATTCATTCACTGCCTCCCCTCTTCCAACGTTTATAAACATTGCCGTTGGTTTCATGATTTTAAATTGCTCTAATGAAAATACTTTCATCGTTTCTTCAGAAACGGGTAAGCAATTCACTACAAAATCACACTTTGATAACATTTCATTAATATCGGCTGGTCTAAATAATTGATCAAGGTTGTCCGATGCTACCGGAGTTCTTTTCGTTGCATAAACCTTCATTCGAAAAGCTTTGGCCAACCTAGCAACTTCTTGCCCTATTCCTCCAAAACCCGTTATACCTATGGCCATATCCGTCAACTCTCCCGTTGACATCATCTGCTCCCATTTTTTTTCCTTCTGTAAATCGATGTGAGCATCAATGGATTTAATAGAGCGCAAAATTTGAGCAAAAACATAGGTAGCAATGGGTATTGCATGGATGCCTCCTCCATGAGAAAAGACTCCTGAATGTTTAATTAAAGATTGGGCCACAGGACTCTCTGTGCCTGCCCAGGATCCTTGAACAAAAGAGCACCCATCAAGAAGTGCAAGGTACTTTTCATGAAATTCTGGACTTTTTAAAGCTCTAAACATCAGTTCGTACGACACCAATGCAGCATCTGGCTTACCTTCACCCTGAATAAGATTACTGTCTTTATCTATTAAAAGTAATTCATGCCCTTTAAAAGCTTCATTTAATTCTTCTTCAAAGGCTAAATAAGTAAAGTCACTGATGCAAACCTTCATCTTTACTCTAAATTTCCAGTTTCTCTCATTTCTTTTCTTATTTTGGTGGCACTTATATCTGTAATGGATTCTTCAAAAACCTCTTCTTCAAAGACATAACCAACGCCTCGGCCAAAGGTTATATTCACAATGTTTGGTACTAGCATGATTTCATAGTCCACACCTCTATGGAAATCGTCCTCTGCTAAACCATCCGCTATGTTTTGACAAACCGTGTCCCAATTAAATGGGTTATCATCTTGCCCGTCTCCACCTGATGCCCCATGAACATCTCTAACTTGGATAGCAACTTGACCTGTTTTAGCTATTGCTCTTTTAAACAACTCTTGATGCCCATTGTGCCATGGCTGCCATCTCCCTAGCATCTGAACCGTTGGTTTTTTCCAATCAAACATTATTTTTTAACTCCTCTGCTATGGTTACGTGATTAGTTTCATTCCATTCTTCAATTTTAAAATCACAGTCCGAAGGTGCTTCAAAAATTTTATTTGTATCTTCAAATCTACCTTCTTTAATTGTGTCTAACCAAATTAGAATATCAGGATCAAAGATATTTCTTGTTTCTTCTGTGGGGCAAACGAAATCACAAATTACAAACCTATTATGAGAGGTTTCAAAATCAGCAAGGTTCTTCATTCTTAAACTTTGACGAGTTCTTCCATCGTCACTAAAGTCCCAATCTCCAGCCATGCCTCTTACTTTATCTGCGTTATACCAAGCTGCATCCAATAAAGGTTGAAGTCTTTCTGCTAAGTAAGTTTTACCGCTGCCCGGGAGGCCCATGATTAATATCTTCATTAATATCCTTTTTAAAATTGATAGATTTTTTAAAAACTTAATTCATTTTGAATTAATTCCTTGGTGAGCCCAAATTCTTCCGGAGTATAAGCATGTTTATTCTTGTGACCCATAGAAGATTTGGACAGGTAATTTACCATACTGTTCTCAGTTTTTATATCTAGATCAAGATTGAAATTATTATAAATCTTCTTCATCATGCCAATAGGGTCCGTGATTAAATCTTCGTAAGCTACATCAATTAATCTCGAAGAATCAATGGAATCCCTGGCGTTGGAATATCTAACCAAAGCGTTCTTCCAAAACTGCAACGTTTCAGAGCCGATTAAGTTCTTATCTATGGAGCTAGAAAATCCAGATCTTACCGTTGCCGTTAAACTGCAAATCGAAGGAATTGTTTCAGATGGATCTCTTTTTATGTGGATAAATCTTGCATCAGGATAAATCTTTAAGATTTCAGGTAGGTGCTCTAAATGACAAGGGTCCTTTAAAAGCCATCGCTTAGGCTTTTCTTGCACCTCAAGACATTGCAAAAAACGTTTGTGCCACTTAAATGCAGGTAAAAAGTTAGCCTTCTGAATATAGTCTTGATAAGCAGGAATGTTTGCCATGTAGACATAAACCATGCTTCTTAAACTCAGTGTTTTTATTAAGAGGCACTCTTCAGGGCTAGAAGACTCAATATAATGCAAATCATCAAGCCCAGGTGTGAATTTATTCTTAAAGTACAGAACAACATCAGCTTTGAATAGTTTCCTTCTTTGAGAGAAAGAGCCTTTCTTGGACAGAGGAAATGGGTACATAATTTCCCAAAATAATGCACTCCTGTGAGCTGTGTCTTGGCTTAAGAGATTAAAAAGATGGGTTGTTCCTGATCGAGGAAGGCCTATTACGAATATGGGAGAAGACGGCTGTTTTAATTCATGCGAGCTAACGTAATCAAATATTTTGGCTCGAGTTTGTAGGTGGTTAGTTATTTGAAATTTTGCTCCCAATGATCCAAAATAACTTAAATTAGCTTCATTATTTAATGATTTAACAAGAATTTCTAAAGGTTCCAGGTAGTCCTCTTCGCCTAAATCTCCTTTGATAGAATTTAAAATATTATTTACATCTAATTGAGTATTCATTTCCTATTTTACAAATTAAATCCACTTGCAGTGTTTAAAACTATATAGAGAATTAAAAAAAATTAGTATGGAGGCCTTAAATCGCTATAATCGCACTGTGTAAGGAATTATAACCGCTTCTAGGTTACCTAACACGCCTTTAGGAGCATTAAATTTATACATCAAACTAATGCTTCTTTAGGTTTTTATGCCAAAAAAAATTAATTTGTCCAGAGTTTGCTGTCTGCTGCGTTGTATTTATTAAGGTTCTGAGTTCCACCAATATTTACAACAACCTCAGCCGTAAGATTGGATATTGTGTATTCTTTATCATCAATTATTAAAGGCTCAAATATTGTCTTTCTAACGAAGCTCTGGAGGTATTTATAGGCCTGTCTGTCATTCATTTTTCCTGAGGTTGATTTTATTCTTATGCCTTTAATTTGTCCTTCTTCTGAAATGTTGTAATTAAATTTAATCTTTGTTCTTCCTTTTTTTGCTCCATCAGGCCTTTTAAAACTTCGAGAAACTTGGGTAGCAGTGCAAAAAAGCAATTTACACACGGTGGCATCTCCGGCTTGTTCTTTTTGCCAAGATTTCATTTCACACTCTTTACCAGCGCAATTTAGACATATTGAAGAGGCTTGTTGCCTGTATTGTTTTAGTTTTTGAAAATTGTCATTGCTTAATTCTTTATCAATACTGCAGTTAAGGTCCACACTAAAAGACAGGCTTGTAAAAAGAAGCAATGAGAGTGCTAATAAACTTTTTTGATACATAATATTCTCTATTTTATTTCAATCTACTTAGGATATGAGAAGTAGTCAAATTTTATTGAAATAAGATAGACAGTAAGAAAACCTATGGCGGAGAGGGAGGGATTCGAACCCTCGATAGGGGTTAACCCTATACTCCCTTAGCAGGGGAGCGCTTTCAACCACTCAGCCACCTCTCCTAATAATCAGGACGGCAATTCTAACGCCGTATGTTGTATAAGGACAGTCAAAAAATTTAATATTTCTAAAGTTCTTTTTTTACAATTTTTTGTATGAGATTTAAATAATAGGATGTAATTAATTTGACTTTGAGACCGCAGAGATTTAAAAATGTATTAATGAAATTACCTCAGGAATTATTATGAAAAAAAATGTTTATAGAATCTTACTGTTAATTGCATCTCTTAGTTTCTCTATTAATGCTTTTAGTGGACATCATTCAGAAGGAAAAGAATCTTATCAAGAGGGTCAACAAGCGGTCTTGGATGCTTTTGGATGGGACTTTGAGAAGGCTGAGATAACAATAGAAAAAATTAATGAAGATAATCATGTCCTGTTTGGCCTGGGAGGAAATATATTGGTTAACTCTGGAAAGGACGGTGTGCTAATTGTTGATGATCAATTTCCTCAGTTAAAGAATAAAATCATGAGAGCCGTCAGAAAAGTTGGCGGTAAAAAAATAGATTACATAGTTAACAGTCACTGGCATTTTGATCATGCCGAGGGAAATTTAGCTTTTGGAAAAACGGGATCAAAAATTATAGCTCATGAAAACTCACGTTTCATGATGATGAATCCTCAGCCCATTAATCTTGTTAGTGTGGTTTATCCGCAACAACCCTACCCTCCTCATGCACTACCTCAACTCACCTATCAAGACACCATGACCGTAAATTTGAACGGTGAAGAAATAGGCCTATATAACTTTGGATCAGCTCACACAACTGGTGATACGGCGGTATACTTAAAGCAATCTAATATCCTGCACATGGGAGATGTGTTCAACATGTCAGGGTTTCCATTTATAGACGCTGGGAATGGCGGAAATATCGATGGAATTATTAATTTTTGTCAATCCATTCTTTCAGTGGTTAACGATGAAACCATTGTGGTACCAGGACATGGGCCAATCTCGACAACTCAAGATATGCAAAACTACATCGACATGTTGATTGTAGTAAGAGACAGGATAAAAAGTCTTATTAAAGAAGGGAAAACCTTGCAAGAAGTTCTCGACAGTCACCCTGCTAAGGAGTGGGAGGAAGGTTTTGGTGATGCAACCATGCTTGTGGACCGTGCTTACACGGGCATAATCAATTAAAAATAGATAAAAAAAAGCCGAAGTCTATGCTTCGGCTTTTTTCTTTACTGGAACTAAAAGTTTTTACGCCATTCAAGTCCTAGTCTTCTGGGTTGACCCCAGTAATCAGCAATCATACCCAGTGAGAAATCTACCCCACCGACCTCTAAATCTCCTCCTTGGTGAAGCATTCCGACTATGTAATCTTTATCAAGTAGATTGGTACCCCATAAAGTTAATGAGTTGGAACCGTCTGCAAAGTTCCAAGTAACCCTGCCATCGACTAAGTTATAAGCCGGAGCTAAAGAACTTGGTACGTTCAATAGAGTATTGTAAGAACTATCGTACCTTGACATACCTATCTGACTTACAACATCAGCTCCTGAAGGTAAGGAAGCAGTATGAATAAAGCTAACGTCAAAAGTATTACTAACCCCATCATCTCCTGCACCAAAACCCGTACCACTAAGGTCTCTAACTACAATTGATTCAGCTAAAGTGACTGGGTCAATAACATTGTCATTAACCGTAAAGACATCGTATTGCCCATCAAGGTGACCCCAAGTGAGAGACATGGTCCAATCTTCAGAAAGCTGAGCTAGCATTTCAAGCTCAAGACCTATCAATGTTGCTTCTTGCGCGTTAATTAGATCAGCCGTTGGTTGGCCATTGACTATTCTGCCCACCGTTACCTGTTGATTTTCATAACTGTTATGGAAGCCTGTTACGTTCAAACGAAGTTTCCCATCTCTTAAAGTGCTTTTCATGCCAACTTCAAAGTTATCTGATATTTCTGGTTCAAAAGGTCTCATTCTAATATCTTGGTTGAAACCACCAGAAGAATAACCTTTACTGTAACTAGCAAATACCATTCTGTCTGCATCATAAGCATGAGACAGAATAACTCTTGATGTTGTCTCACTAAAATCAACTTCTTGAGTACAACGGTCACTGGTGGCAAACCCATTGGCATCAAAAACCATTCCAGGGCAGTTATTACCAGCATCAAATGAACCATCAACCAAAGTCTGAACTCTAGTAAATTCTCGATCATCGTTTGATCTTCTAACACCAACCGTCAGATCGGTTTGATCGTCAATAGCATAAGTACCTTCTGCGTATATTGCGTCGTTTGAATTCGTCACAATACTGCTTTGGGTCCTACTACCATAGGTTTGTGTTCCTACTAAAGTAGGTATCAAGCCATACAGATAAGGTATAGCCCATTGTTCTTGAGTTGGTATATTAACGCCTTGAAAAATAGGCACATCTATACTGTCCACACTGTCTTCTTCAAAGATATAAGCTCCTACGGTCCAAGACAAATTGCCTGTGTCTCCTGATAATCTTATTTCATGAGAATCAATACTATGGTCACTAGGGTTGTTTATAACATCCAATAGATTGGAATTTCCAGATCTTGTTAAATGCGGACCATTTCCCATGTTCCAGCCCCAGGTACCGTTATAATTATCAATCTCTCTGTGATTAGATATCACAGTTAAATCAGCAAAAGATAGATCAAAATTCTGCGTTAAAGTGTAGGAATCTGTAGCCGTTGATGCTGATTGGTTGGCGTTATTGTCTAGCGCATAGTCCTTAGAGGTAGCCTCACAATTAGATACCATTGAATCATAAGTTCCCATGAAAAAAGCTAAAGCAGGAAATCCTCCAACTAATGCACCGTTTTTATTTAAATTAAAACGACAACTTCCCAACATGGCGAGTTCATTAGACCTAAAACGGTCATAAGTAAATCTAGAGTCATAAATTTCACCCGTGTACATAAGCGAAGCTCTCATAGACTGAGAATCTTCATTTCCTTGTTTATCGCCCGTGGCCATGTTGATGATAAATCCATCTGTCTCTTTAGACATAATTGAAAATCTGGCTGATACTCTTTCACTTACTGGTAAATTTAACATGCCTCTCACCACCTCGTGATTGGCTGTTCCGATACCTAAACTAACCATGCCTTCAATTTCATCAGAAGGTGCTTTGGTTATGATATGAACTAATCCAGCTGTGGTATTCCTTCCAAAAAGTGTTCCTTGAGGACCACGCAAGACTTCCACTCTTTCTATGTCCATTAGATCAACAAGACCTCCTTGAGCTCTACTTAGATATACTCCGTCAATATAAATACCAATCTTTGGGTCTTGGGTAGCAGACCAGTTAGTCTGTCCTATGCCTCTTAAAAATACATTGGTTACCGTCGAATTGATTCCTTGAGCATCAAATTGCATGTTAGGCGTTAGTTTCTCAATGTCTTTAATTTCGGTGATGTTTCTACCGGCTAATTGAGCAGCTCCCAAAGCAGTAATAGGTATGGGGACTGATTGAGCAGCCTCTTCTCTTTTACGAGCAGTTACCACCACCTCATCAAAAATTGAAGAAGAGGCCTCTTCTTCATTTCCTTCTGCTGAGAATATTGAATAAGGCATCAGTAAAACTGAAGCAATAACTAAACTTTTATAATTTCTATACATAAAACTATCCTTGCGTTATTTATCAAAAAAGCAGATTAATACCTATGTTACACATCGTCAACTTTTTTTAATCCCAGAAAGAAACAAATTTATTCATGTCAAGTTTTGGGATTTCTTTGACTCTTCCGGTGGGAGTCCCTACGTACAAGTAACCTATAACCCTATTGGATTCAGGCAATTCCATTTGCTTTGTTATTTCAGAATTAAATGCCATCTTTCCCGTTCTCCAGACAGCCGCGTAACCTAGGTCATGCAATGCTAACAGCATATTTTGTGCCGCTGCACCCGTTGAGATTATCTGTTCTATCTCTGGCACTTTAGGATGTTCTTTAATGTCTGCTATTAAGACCAACACCATGGGGGCTCTCAAAGGAGCATTTTTTGCTTTTTCAACCAGGGCTTCTGATAAATCTCCGATAACAGCAGTTGCTGTGCGAAGAAACGCATCGCCAAGTTTTTTTCTTCCCTCTCCCGTTACTTGAATAAACTTCCAGGGTCTCAACCAAGCATGATCAGGGGCGCGCAAAGCTGCTTGAAAGACCATCTTCATCTCTTCTGGAGTGGGCACAGGTTCAGAAAGACTGGTTACTGAATTTCTTGAATGAAGAGCCTCTAAAGTTTCCATAATTTTAAATTGTTGATGCCTTTAGCTCGATATCAGAGAGCTGCCAGATGTGTTTAAATTTTTTGTGGACCTCTTCAGCTTCTTGTAATTTACCTTGCTCTTTAAGCGCCAAAGTTAAACCGTATAACGACCAGCCATTTCTTGGATAATCTTTTAGATCTCTTTTATAAACATTTTCAGCTGCCGATGCCTTCCCTTCTTTCATGAGTGAATTTCCTAAGGATTGCCTTGAAGGATAGTACCAAAAAGGTGGCTCTGTATATGGCAAAGTGTCTTGTAAGTCTACAGCTGAAACAAAATACTTTGAAGCCAATGAAAAGTTATTTTTAGAAAATTCTATTTGACCTAAAAGGAGTTTGTTGGCTATATCAAGAAGTAAACCAGAAGGCTGACCTCCTTTAATAATAACTTGCACTTCCTCGCTGTCTTTTAAAGGAAGAATTTGGATCTGTTCTTCTCGTGCTTTTTCTAATTCTTCATTGGCAGCGTACGCCATGCCTCTTGCGTAGTGATAAATTCCTTGAGAATATTTAAATTCTGAGGTGGGTTTAGGAAAGTTTAAAATTTCATCCCATTTTCCAAATCGCACGTAAGATAAAAGGGGAATGGTGTGAAAATATTCAATTGTTGGAAACATTTTAATCTGTTCTAAACTTACGTATTTAGACACTTTTAATGCGGATTCTATAGAGAGTTCACTTCTGCCTTCCATGGTAGAAGCAGCCCATAAAAAGTGAATGTTGTGGGGATAATAGGCTGCTGGGTAGAACCCTTGCGCGTTGCACTGGGCAATGTATTCTTCGTCTACCTTAGCAGCATTAATATTGGCCTCAGAAGCATCATGATAGCGACCAACACGCCAAAATATATGCGCAGGCATGTGGACCAAGTGACCAGCACCAGGCACAAGAGACCCCAACCTATCGGCAGCTGATTCAGCTCTTTCAGGTGAATTAGAAGCTTCTACAGCATGAATATACAAATGAATGGCAAGAGGATGATTAGGCTCCTTTTCCAGCACTTCTTCCAGTTTGGAAATTACTTTTACAGTATCCGATCTGGGCTTGCCGTCGTCTAGCCAATAATTCCACGGCATGGTGTTCATTAAAGCCTCGGAATACAATGAAGCAGCATCCATATCTTCTGGATAAGCTGTAACAACTTTTTCCATTGCAACGGCGTAAGCGATATCCAATGCGTTTCTATCAGAACTGATATCTCCATCGTATCTCGAAGAAAGTGCTGTTATATAAGCTTGTTCTTGAGGAGTTGAGTACACCATTAAATCTTTAGCCTTACCCAAAGCTTCAAAGGCCTTAACCCTCTGCTCATCAGACATCACTGCTTTGCCATTACTAGTAACGTTTATGTTGGGACCGCGAGCCAATGCCTCTCCCCAATAACACATAGCACAAGTAGGGTCTAAATTTTGAGCAGCCTTAAAACTCCTTACTGACTCAGCATGATTAAATGCAAAGGCCAGAATCAAGCCTTGATCAAAATATTCTTGCACGCCATCTTTACTAGACGTTACTTCATGTGTGTGATTCCCCAAACCAGAGAGCAGAGGTGCACCAGCCTTATCTATTAATTCTTGTTTTGAATTGCCGCCTGAACAACCATTTATGGTTAATATTAAGATAAAAAAGAAAGAGATTTTAATTAAATTTTTGTGCATAAAAGTCCTATTTTAATGGTTTCATATCCTAACAAAAGACCCCCATAGATCAACAAAACTTTTACCTAATTGGTTAATCATTTCATTGTTTAATATATACTGCTGACTTTAATTTTGTATCCTAAATAACATGCAAGGAATTCTCTTAATTAACCTAGGTTCACCTAAAAAATTGGAGTTGAATTCCGTAAAATCTTACCTCAAAGAATTCCTATCGGATGATTTAGTTATTGATCTCCCAAAACCAATTCAAAAATTCTTGGTAAATTTTATAATTGTTCCCACAAGATCAAGGAACACTCTCAAAGCTTATAGCTCTATTTGGACAACAGAAGGTTCACCTCTTATTAAAAATACTCAATCTATAGCAAATGCTCTTGCTGAAGAGTCTCAAATGCCGGTTGCCTTTGCCATGCGATACCAAGAACCCTCTATTTCTGAAGCCTTAAAAGAATTAACGAACAAAGGGTGTAGCAATATAACGGTTCTGCCTTTGTACCCTCATTATGCAATGGCTACATCTTTAACGACCATAAATGAAGTAAAAGAAATAGTGTCTAAGGAATATCCGCATATTGAAGTTAGCTTTATAAAATCGTTTCATGATGGGGACGGATACATTAATTCTCTTTCTGAAAAAATTGGTCAATATTTCACAGACGAATTTGATTACCTGCTGTTTAGTTATCATGGAATCCCTGAAAGACACATAAAAAAAACTGACCCCACTCAATCCCATTGCCTTAAAGAGTCTAACTGTTGCAGTTTAGATTCTGCTGCCAAGCCTTTTTGCTACAAGGCCCAGGTTCTAGAGACATCAAGGTTGTGTGCTGAGAAATTAAAATTAGATAAGCACAGATGGGGGGTCTCTTTTCAATCTCGAATTGGTCCAGGTTGGTTAAAACCTTTCTCTGATATTGCTTTAGAAGAATTACCAGGCAAAGGGAAAAAGAAGATTGCCGTTGTTTGTCCTTCTTTCGTAGCAGATAATCTAGAAACTTTGGAAGAAATGGAAATAAGAGGAAAAGCAACTTTCTTGGAAGCAGGCGGTGAAACTTTTACTTATATACCATGCTTAAACTCAGATAATTCTTGGATAACTTATCTTAATAAACTTGTAACTTAAAAAAAGCCGCTAGTAGTTACCAAAGGCTTTCCTCTGTTATTTAACTTTTCCTGGGGAGGGAATGGAGTTAAATCATTACTATATTTAAAGTCTGAAACGAACTCCGACTGTAAAAGAACGAGGCTTTTGTGCTCTAGCTCCGTTCTTTGGCGCTCTTGCTACAACGTCAGTTTCATCAGTTATGTTTTCAACAACCATGTAAACGTCTAATTGATCGCTAACCATCTTAGTTAATGATGCATCGATAACGTTGTAAGAATCTACAGAGGTTCCTGCTGCACAGCTAGCAACAGAGCATGTGCTTCCGTATGCGTAATAAGTAGCGCTTCCTCTCAGTCCAGTTTGTGTTTCAAAACCAGCTTGCAATGCTAATTGGCTATCAGGCAAATCAGGTATGTCCATGCCGGATGTTACTGAGCCCCAAAAATCACTTTCAAACGTATTGTCAAAAGAAGCATCTGTAGACGTATAAACCATACTAAGCGGGTAATTAGTTCCTAATTCACCAACCCTTTCAGTTTTAGCAACTAACTCAAATCCACTGATAGAAGCTTCTCCTGCGTTGAAAGAGTCACCAATTTCGCAGGATCCAGTGGCTCCACCAGAAGCAGTACATTCTCCAAACATATTCTGGTAGTCGGTATCAAAATATACCGCTTCAAAATACATTTCATCTTGTGCATACCTAACACCCATTTCCATGTTATCTGCTTCTTCAGGATCAGCTCCTCCACCAGTTGGTGTGAAACCTTCATGAAAACCAAAGAATAACTGAGTTGTGTCATTCACGTCATAAGTTGCTCCGAATCCCATTAATGAATTATCAGAATCTGCAAGTTTCTTGGGGTAGCCTTTTTCAGTATTGATTGCAGATCTTGCTGCATCAACGTATCGGTCTTGAGAAATTTTCCACTCTTCTGAACGGAAGCCAACGTTAACTGTTAACGCTCCAATGTTTACTTCTTCATTGACGTAGAAGGCAGTAGCTTTGGCAGTAGTTAAACGATTATTAGAGCTGTAACCTGGATCAGAGCCTACGGTTAAAGCACCAAGCTTTCCATTCATCCAATCAGTAGTAGCGTAGACTTGGAATCTATCTTCTGAATCCTCAGTGTTTCTGTAACCTATTGTTAAACTTTGTTTATCTGTGTTGTATTGCAACTTAAGATCAGTTCCTTCAGAAGTGTAAGCTCGGTTATTGTTCTTAAGTTTAATCTGAACTGCCTGTGTATTAGTTCCATTTAAGATGGCAGAAGCTGTTGCCGCACCTGTATTAGCAGCGGCGATAATATTATTTATACCGTTTCCGTGGCCATAAACTTTATTGTTATCAATCTTATCTACTTTGAACCAGTTCCTGGCAAATTTATTTTCATACCTAGTTGCACTCAATTCTAAGTTTCCAAAATCCGCTATGTAATTAAAAGAAGTTGTGTCATGGCTGTTGTCCATGTTGTCGTAAGCACTTAGGCCATAACGCACATAAGCATCTCGTCTAAAATCAGCGTCAGCTAAACCAACGTAAGACTGATCTGAACTCTCATCAGAGTCTTGATATTTAAAGTTAAATTCATGATAGATATCATCTGCACTAGGGTCAGAATTTAATCTCAACTTAACAACTACGTCATCTTTATCAAAGCCAGTATCGGCATTTGAACCTTTTATAGAATCAAAACCATCGGTTTCCCACATATGCGATTCAATAAGCACAGCAGAGTTTGTTCCAACAACACTGTAATGAAGATGGGTTCTGGAGGTTCCGTCTTGTCCGATTTCTTGGTTTATTAAACCACCCGTCTCATCAGCTATAGGAGTACTGATTAAGTTGATTGCCCCTCCTACCGTGTAAGGTCCTTGCGTAATAGCCGCAAGTCCTTTCAACACTTCTACACCAGCTATTCTGCCAGCTGTAGGAAAATAGTAAGCAGAAGAGGCTGCGTAAGGAGCAGGAGCTATTAAGACTCCATCTTCCATCAACGTAACTTTACCTGATCGGTCAGCGTAAGTTCCTCTAATGCTAATGTTTGGTCTTAAGCCATAACCTTCTTCGGGCCTAAAGTTAATACCTGGTACGTTTGATAAAATCTTATGTATGTCTGTGTACTCATACACTTCTAATTCTGCTTCTGTGATAACAGAAGCAGAACCAGCTATTTCTTTGGCGTCTTCCGGAGAGCCGATGATTTCTACAACTTCTATACTCACTTCCCCTGCAAAAGAGAAAAAATTTATTATGGAAATTGCAATAACTAAAACAAATCTACTAATTTTATTGTCCCTAAGTTAAAAATTTAAATAAAGTAATAATCATTCTCTTAATGCGAACGAGAACGAGAACGATTCGCATTATAAATGAGAATGATTCTCAATTACAAGTATTTTATTTAAGAAAAATAAAATTTTCGCCAAAGACTTATTCCAAAGATCAAAGATATGATCCAAAGTATAAATTCCGGCCAATTCGGGTTGCTGTTGTAACCCATAAAGCCTTTCAAGAAAACGCCAACCCTGCCCTTGTCATGTAACAAATGAGAGTACCTTTCTTTATCGTGAAGATTATAAGAGTAGAACATTTCATTTTGCCCTTTTTCAAGAGCTTTAGAAGGCTTGTGAACATTCCAAACCCTACCTATTTGATTTTTTGCTAAAACAACAGTGCCATCTTCAAGGACCTTGTCTTCAAGACCTACCCAATCTAAATGATCACCTTTAACCAGGAACTCTTCCGCTTCATGGGTTCCGTATGCAATCATTCCAGAAGCAAATATAGCTAGTAATAACGTGGTAACCTGGAAAAACTTAGTCAAGTCCACTCTTCTACCTTGAACAACCACCAAGTATCCAAGAATGACAGCAAGCATCATGCCGGTAAAGAAACCCACGTAAGAAAAAGTTCCTGTCGCTGAAAAGCTACCCATTAAGAAAATTACTGTTTCAAAGCCTTCTCTTAAGATAGCAAAAAATACTAAAAAGAAAACACCCCAACCAGCTGTTTTCATGGCTGTTTCAGCTTGACCTTCTAAAACCTTTTTATTGCTCACCTGTTTGGCAAGCCAGAAGATTACGTACCACAACAACCCTGCGGTTATATACATAAGAATGGCTTCAACTAATTTTTCAATGGATTCATTTCCTATGGATTCTTTAATGCCATTTAGAAATAAAGCTATACATATGCTAGCAACCACTGAAGCAAAAACGGCATACCAAAGTTGGTTCACCTCTCTCTTTAAGCCTTGTTTTGAAATGACAGTGTAGATAATGCCTACGATTAAGGCAGCTTCTAAGGTTTCTCTAAATGTTATGATAAATTCATTCATGGTCGCAAATAATAATGATTCTTATTTAAAAACAATTCCTATTTATGGACTTCGTGAGAATCTAAATCTTTAGCTATATCTTCATGATCTCCAACCATAATATGGCTTTCACTTTTTGTGACGTATTTTTCTAACAGGGGAATAAAGAGCAGAGGCAGCATGCCTCCTATGACTATTCCAAGAGTGGCAGATCTCATAGTAGGATCAAGGAGAGAAGCAATAAGGTCCGCAAGAATATGTGCGACAACAGCGCCTATAATTCCAGCCACGTGTCCACTCGTAGCAGTCTTAAGCAACCTGTTGATACTCCAACCGGAGTAATAACCAATTATTAAAAGACCAACATGAACAACACCAAAAACAAATCCCCTCAGTAAGCCCGGTTCTAATCCTAATAACTCTAAAAGTGATTCCATTGATTAATTGTCAAGTTCTTTGTCTAAATCAAATGCATCATGGAGACAGACAATAGCATCTTTCATAGAATCTCTTTTGATCACAACAGATATCTTAATCTCTGACGTAGTAATTAATAGAATATTAATCTGTTCATTTGCTAAAGCCTCAAACATCTTACTTGCTATGCCTGCATGAGCCCTCATCCCTCTTCCCACTATACTAATCTTTGCTATATCGCTATCAACTTCAACCAAACCGCCGCCGAAAGAATTAGACATCTCTAATAAGATTGCTTCAGCAGCAACTGCGTCATCTTCATTAACTGTAAAGGTGAAGTCAGTTGTGTTTTCAGCACTGATATTCTGAACAATCACATCTATTTCTATACCGGCTTCGCTTATAGGACCCAGTATCTTAGCTGCTACGCCAGGAATATCAGGCACTCCTCTTAAAGTTAATTTTGCTTCCGAATCAATACTACTAATTCCAGATACTATTGGTCTTTCCATACTTTCATCCTCTTCCTCTATAAGAGTGCCTTCTCCAGCATTAAAGCTTGATAGGACCCTAATGGGCATTTGATATTTACTTGCGTATTCTACTGCACGAAGTTGCAGAACTTTAGCTCCCATGCTGGAAAGTTCTAACATTTCTTCAAAAGTAACTTTTTTTAACAACCTGGCTTTGTCATATAAACGAGGGTCAGTGGTAAAAACTCCATCCACATCAGTATATATCTGACACTCTGAAGCCTCTAAGGCTACAGCAAGCGCTACTCCAGTGGTATCAGAGCCTCCTCTGCCGAGTGTAGTAATATCGCCCTCATCATTCATTCCTTGGAATCCTGTTATTACAGGGACAACTCCGTTCGAAATTTCTTCTTTAATTTTTTTAACCTGAACATCCAATATACGAGCACGGCTATGCATTGAGTTTGTCCTAATTCCTAATTGATAAGCAGTAAAGGATTTACCTTTAATGTTTCGTTTTTGTAAAGCCATTGCCAGCAATGCTACTGATATCTGCTCTCCGGTTGATACAAGAGCATCGTATTCTCTTAGATCAGGATTGGGGTTTATTTCCTTAGAAAGTTTTATAAGGTCATCGGTGCTTTTGCCCATGGCAGAAAGCACAACAACGACTTCATTGCCATCTTCAACGGATTTAGCAACAAGATCTGCTACTGCTTCAATACGTTCAGCATTAGCGACGGATGTACCGCCAAATTTCTTTACAATCAACTTATTCATGAGGTCTGGTTTATAAAAAGCTGGGTATTCTAACTTACTGCTTAGCTAAAGAAAGAAGTAATTCTGATAGAGAAGATAGTGCAATATCAATATCTTCTAAGTTCTCAACTCCCCCTTGTGCAAAGTCAGGTCTTCCACCGCCACTTCCACCCAGTTGGTTTACTAAATGCTTCATTATGTCTCGAGCATCTATGGATTGTTCGGACAGTGCTGTGGCCACTACCACAGGAATCTTATCTTCTATTACAGAGATTAAAACAACCACTGAGTTAGGAATCTGATTTCTTAATTTATCGGCAGCCTCTCTTAAACCTGACGTATCAAGATCGTCTAATCTTTTTGCAATAAGACTAAAGCCCCCAACCTCAGTTATTTCATCGTTAATATCAGAAACAGCCAATCCAACACTTTTGCTTTTTAATTGAGCCAGTTGTTGGCTTAACGCTTTAGTTTCTTGCTTAAAATTTATTATTAGATCTACCAAAAAATTATTGGAAGAACTAGATTTACTCAATTCAGTATGATTAATTGTTTCATTGGTGAGCTCTTCTAATTCATTAGTTAATGATTCATGTTCTTGCTTTAATTGAATAACCTTATCTACTACTTGATCTGCTGGAGTATTTAATTCTTTAGAAACTTGCTCAATAAGTAGTTGAGAATTTCTTAATGACAGTAAATCTGAGGGATTTTCTTCACCACTGGATGCTGATATTTCTGAGAGGTGTAGCTCTTCAGATATTCTCAGAATCTTTTGTTGTAATTCTTTTAATAACTCCCTTGCTCCAAGGCCGGTTACTGCTTCAATACGCCTAACGCCTGCAGAAATTCCTGACTCGCTGGTAATTTTCATAAAACCAATATCACCAGTTTTCTCAACGTGAGTGCCGCCACAAAGTTCCACTGAAAACCCTTCGCCAATATTCAGAACTCTTACTTCTTCACCATATTTTTCACCAAAAAAAGCAATGGCTCCTTTTTTTTCCGCCTCTTCAATTGTCATTAGCTCCGTTGTGGAGCTTGTGTTCTTAAGAATTTCATTGTTAATAAGATTTTCGACTTCTAGAATTTCTTCTTTAGAAATATTTTTAGAATGAGTAAAGTCAAAACGTAATTTCTTTGAATCAACCAGAGAGCCCTTTTGTTCTATGTGGTCGCCTAAAACTCTCCTTAAAGCAGCTTGCAAAAGGTGAGTTGCTGAATGATTAAGCACGGTTCTTAGTCTCAAGCCTTCATCTATCTCAGCACTAGCAAAACTTGATTTAGTGATCACTCCTTCTTCAACTACACCTAAATGGCCATAGTGATCTCCTACTTTTTGAGTATCCAATACTGAAAAAACAAAGTCTTTTCCTTTGATTTTTCCTCTATCTCCTACCTGCCCCCCTGATTCGGCATAAAAAGTAGTTTGGTCCAGGAAAACAATGCCTTTTTCATCTTTGGAAAGAGAATTACACTGATTGCCTTTAGAAGAATCTATCATTTCTAGAACATTTGATTTACAGGTGTTAGCGTTATATCCCAAGAACTTTGTCTTACCCTCGATGGAGACGGATTCAGGCAGAACCGCAGTAAAATTACTTGATGCTCTTGCTCTTTGTCTTTGCTCAAGCATTAAATCTTCGTACTCTTTCAAGTTTACTTCTAGATTATTTTCTCTCGCGAAGTCAGCCGTCATATCAACTGGAAATCCAAAGGTATCGTAAAGTTTAAAGGCTAAATTACCAGGAATTGTATTGCCTTTTATTTTTTTTACTTCTGCTTCTAATAAAGCCATACCTTGGGTTAAAGTAGTGGCAAATTGTTCCTCTTCTTGCTGAAGGTTTGCCACAATTCTATCGCTTTCTTTTTTGATTAGAGGATGGGCATCTCCCATCTCCTCTATCAGAACAGGGACCATCAAAGAAAGAAGAGGATCCTTTGTTCCCAGTTTGTTTGCGTGCCTTAAAGCTCTGCGGATTATTCTTCTTAAAACATAACCACGTCCTTCATTACTTGGAACTATGCCGTCTGCAATTAAGAATGAACTGGCTCGAAGGTGATCTGCTATAACTCTCAATGAAGGGTTTTCTAAATCTTTCCTTTTAGTTAAACGCCCGACTTCATTAATTAAAGATTTAAATAGATCTGTATTAAAATTATTTTGTTCATTCTGAAGAACGGCTGCAATTCTTTCCAGGCCCATTCCTGTGTCAACACACGGGTTGGGTAATGGGCTGAGCTTGCCATCTTTAGATCTATCAAATTGAGTAAAAACTAGATTCCACACTTCGATAAACCTATCTCCGGGATCGGATCCTAATGTTGGCGGATCTCCTTTTATGTGCTCACCATGATCATAGTAAATTTCACTGCAAGGACCGCAAGGGCCAGTGTCGCCCATAGTCCAAAAGTTTTCATCATCATCCAGTCTAGATATTCTTGCAGGATCAATTCCGATCTTTTCTTTCCATATCAATTCGGATTCATCATCGTCCTTATGAACGGTTATCCAGAGTTTATCTTCTGGAATATTGTATCTGTTTGTTAAAAGGTCCCATGCAAACTCTATAGCCTCTTCCTTAAAGTAATCTCCAAAACTAAAATTACCCAGCATCTCGAAAAAACTATGGTGTCTGGCCGTGTAGCCTACATTATCTAAATCGTTATGCTTGCCGCCTACTCTTAGACACCTTTGAGAGCTTACAGCTCTTGTATACTCTCTCTTTTCCACTCCTAACAGCAAGTTCTTAAAAGGCACCATGCCGGCATTAGTAAATAACAAGGAAGGATCATTTATAGGCACTAGAGAAGAACTATCAACTAATTGATGGCCTTGTTCTTGGAAATAATCCAAGAATATTGAACGAATTTTATTGGTGGTAAATACTTCCGACATATTCCTTAAGAAAAGACTTCATTGAAGAAATTTAACATAGCTCTCCATGATCTCTTATCGGCATCTTGATTGTATTGAGTTCCTAAAGCAGGGTCGTTGGCTTCAAGATTTGTAAAGGCATGATAGGTTCCTCCGTAGCTATGCAATTGCCAATCAGCATTTGCATTTGTCATCTCTTTTTGAAAATTATCTACCATTTCTAAGGGAACCATCGGGTCTCTTTCTCCGTGCAATACTAGAATTTTACTTTTTATTCCATGGTCAGAAATAGAAGAAGGCATCAGGAGTCCATGGAAGCTAACAACGCCTTTGACGTCCGCACCAGCCCTGGCTAGATCCAGGACGACCAAGCCTCCAAAACAATAGCCAATGGCAGCAACTTTAGAAGGGTCCACGCCTTCTAGGCTTTTTCCTGTTTCAAGAGCACCCAGTATTCTTTCCTTTAGATCATCTCTATTCGATATAAGAGGCGTCATTAAAGCTTCGTTTTCAGAGGCGTCAGCCCCAACTTTACCTTCCCCATACATGTCTACTGCCATAGCCGTATAACCGAGCATAGCCAAATCTTTAGCTCGATCATGTACGAAGCTATCTTTTCCAGCCCAAGTATGTGCGATCAATACCAGAGGAGAATTACTACTTTCAGGATAAGCAACAAAACCTACCATATTCTCACCATTAACCTTATAGTGTATTTCTTCTGTTTTCATACTTAATCGCTTACTTTTTTTAGCTCTTTCTTAAACCTTTTGTAATTTTCAACATAATGATGAGCAGACATAATCAGACCTTTACGCTGCTCTTCTTCTAAGACAGATCTTATTTTTCCTGGTGACCCCATGACCACCGAACCATCAGGTACTTCCATGCCTTCCGTTATTAAAGAGTTCGCCCCTATGAGGCAACCTTTACCAATTTTTGCACCGTTCAAAACAACGGCATTTATCCCTATCAAACTTCCATCACCGATAGTGCAACCATGGAGCATGACGTGATGTCCAATGGTTACATCTTTTCCTATATCCAAAGGAAATCCATAATCTGTATGTAAAACAGCACAATCTTGAACATTGCTTCTTTCACCAATTGTAATTAACTCTGTGTCTCCTCTTAAGACTGCTCCAAACCACACGCTGGCATCTTTACAAAGCTTGACCTTTCCTAACACAGTTGCATTTTCAGCAACATAAAAATCTTGGCCTTCAGCTTCTAAAGAATGGTCGCCTAAATCAAATATCATAAATCTCTCCTATCCTCTTCCTTTACCTTGAAGATCTATCCCTGCATCCAGGGTTAAATTTAAAAAGTTCACAGTAATCATAGCTGTCAAACCCCATATTATAAAAGAATCATATTTATAAACTGGCATAAAAAATGATTCATCACCTCTTTCTATGAAATCATTTCTGTGACGTTTATCTTCTAAAAAAAATGACAGTGGAACTTTAAAACAAGCATCTATCTCATCTGAATCAGAGTTTAAATCTGCATCAACAGGAACAACTCCAACATAAGGGGTGACACTAACATTAAACCTTGAAACCGTAGTATCAAGTGTTCCGAGAATCCTTACGTCTTGACTATTTAAGCCTGTTTCTTCATAAGATTCTCTTAAAGCTGTTTGCTCTAAAGACTCATCTTCAAGCTCATACATCCCTCCTGGAAAAGAGACTTCTCCTCCGTGCGAAGACATTTTACTTGACCTTAAGGTATACAAAAGCTCAGGGTCATCAGCATCAGATAACGCCAATAATACTGCCGCTTTCTTAAGCTCTTCAACGGGAGGAGAGCTATTGTGCTCAACCAACCTTCTTGCAATTTTAGTTAACATTAATAAATTAAATAGGATTTAGCTGAATAGTTTATACTCCTCGCGCACTAAACCGAAATAATCCAAATTAAATGAAATATTGCAGCAACTGCGGCGAAACCGTAGAAAAAAGAATACCTGAGGATGATAATAGATTGAGACACTGTTGTACAAGCTGTGAATCTATTCATTACCTTAACCCAAAAGTCATTGTTGGAACTGTGCCAATAAAAGAAGGTAAAGTTTTACTCTGTAAAAGAGCAATACATCCAAGGCATGGTCTCTGGACCTTGCCTGCAGGATTCTTAGAAAATGGAGAAACTATAGAGCAAGGAGCTTTCAGGGAGACTGAGGAAGAGACCTTCACAAAAGTGGAAATGGGGAAGTTGTACGCGATCTTTAATATTCCACAAATCCATCAAGTCTATATGCTGCATCTTGCAAAAGTGGTTAACAATGACTTTAAGGAAACAACAGAGAGTTTAGAGGTTAAGCTTTTCAATGAAGAAGATATTCCTTGGGAAGAGCTTGCCTTTCCTTTCGTCCCGACAATTTTAAAATCATATTTTCAAGACGTAAAAAATAATGACTTTCCTCTAAGAACCCAAACTATAGAAAGGCCCAAGAACCCTGACAGTTAATCTACAAACTCTCTGGCATTAAGAAAAAATTTCATCCAGGGCCCATATTCTTCCCAATCTTCTGGACACCATGAGTACTGGTAGGATAAAAATGCCCTCTCGGGATGCGGCATCATTAAAGTAACTCGACCAGACTCATTCGTAATTCCAGCAATACCTGCAAGTGAACCATTGGGGTTTTGAGGATACGCTTCAGTAGCAAAACCAGCATTATCTGCATAAGCCAAAGCGTTTAGGTTGGCTTCTGTTAAGTTTGTAATCTCTTCTGATGAAGATGATAGTCGACCCTCTCCATGGGCCACCGGTATTGGTAAGACTGAACCCGCCATATCTTTAAAAAAGATTGAGGGTGATTCTTTTATGACGGTCTGCACAAGCCTGGATTCAAACTTTTCTGAAGTATTTCTAATAAATTTAGGCCATCCATAGGAGCCTGGTATTAAGCTTGATAAAAGAGCTAAAGTTTGACAACCATTACACACTCCCAAAGTAAAATTGCTTTCGTTTAAGAAAAAATCACTAAATTGATTCTTAAGCTCTTCATTATGTAAGATGTTAGTGGCCCATCCTCCTCCCGCACCAAGGACATCCCCGTAAGAGAAGCCTCCGCAAGCAACCATCCCACTGAAATCATTCAATTGATATTTTTTATTTATTAAATCCGTCATGTGGACATCAACACAACTAAAGCCGGCCCTATCAAATGCTGCAGCCATTTCTACTTGGCCATTAACACCTTGTTCTCTTAATACAGCCAAAAGAGGTTTGGTTTTATTTACACTAAACATCTTAGGTATGGAGAAAGTTAGCTTGGGTGAAAGTCCTTGCCTATCGACATCAATGTCAGATAAAAACTCTTCTTTTGCTGTTTCAGGGTTGTCTCTAAGCGATTGCATTTCAAAACTAACTCTACTCCATTGCTCTAAAAGCTCTTTTAAACCCCAAGATGCAATTACCCTTCTGTCTTCTATTAAATTAATCTTTTTTTGATCATTTAAAGTTCCAATAGTATAAATAAAGTTTCTCAAACCGGTCTTTTGGAAACAACGCATCACTGAATCTTTTTCTTCAGTGTCAATCTGAATCACTACACCTAACTCTTCATTAAGAAGCGTATCAATACAGTCATTTTTATCTGATAAAATCTCATCCAATAAGATATCCACCCCCACCCTTCCAGCAAAAGCCATTTCCGATATCGTGGTTAACAAACCCCCATCTGACCTATCGTGGTAAGAGAGTATTTTCTTTTCTTTCAATAATTGATGAATACACTCAACAAAAAGAGGCATTTCTTCTACGCATTCAACATCAGGGGTATTCCCAGCTAAAATATTATTAATCTGTGCAACAATACTTCCGCCCAACCTTTTAGAGCCTTTAGCTAAATCAATAAATAAAAGTTCTGTTTTTTCTTTTACTATTATCTGCGGTGTCACAGCTAAACTTATATCTTCTAAAGGTGCAAAAGCTGAAATTATTAAAGACAAAGGAGAGATCACTGACTCTAGACTTTCCCCCTCGTTCCAGTCCGTAGCCATGGATAAAGAATCTTTACCTACCGGAATAGTAATTTTCCACTCTGGGCAAAGACCCATACCAATAGCCTCAACGGCTTCATAAAGATCTTGATTTCCGTCTAGCCGGTCAGGAGCACCCATCCAATTAGCTGAAAGCTTTATATCAGATATATTCTTTATTCCTGAAGACAAGATATTAGTTACAGATTCTGCAACGGAGAGTCTGGCAGTTGCTGCAGCATTCAATACTGCATTAGGTGTCCTTTCTCCGATCGACATAGCTTCTCCAGATGTTCCTGTAAACCCTGAAGACGATATTGAATGGTCAGCCACAGGCACTTGCCAAGGGCCAACCAATTGGTCTCTTGCTATCAAACCCGTGACAGTCCGATCGCCTATGGTGATGAGGAAGTTTTTACTTGCTACTGTCGGATGCCTCAGCACTTTTGGAAATAAGTCTTCAATCTTATAACCAGACAAGTCAACACTGCCCAGATCTTTGAGTCTTGGAATATAAGATCTTGTGCTTTTGGGTGGCTTACCAAATAAAATATCTAGCGATAAGTTAATTGGGTAATTATCAAATTCTGAGTCGTACACTTCCAACAAAGAGCCTTCAGTTATTTCGCCTATGACTGCAAACGGACACCTCTCGCGCAAACAAAACTTTTCAAACTTATCCACTGTTGTTTCATCAATCGCAATTACATATCGTTCTTGAGATTCATTGCACCATATTTCCATTGGAGACATGCCCCGCTCAGCATTAGGAATCTCCCTTAAATTAATTAACCCTCCATGACCACTATCTTTTACCAGTTCAGGAACGGCATTGGATAAACCGCCAGCACCAACATCGTGAATAAATAAAATAGGGTTGGAAGATCCTTGTTGCCAACACCGATCCAATACCTCTTGACATCTTCTCTCCATTTCAGGATTTTCTCTTTGAACAGATGCGTAATCTAAATCTAAATCACCTGAGCCCGAAGATAGTGACGAGGCAGACCCACCGCCCAATCCAATCAACATAGCCGGTCCTCCGAGGACAACAAGTTTAGAGCCTATAGGCACTTCAGACTTATTTACGTGATCTGGTTTAATATTCCCTAAACCACCTGCCAACATAATGGGTTTATGGTACCCAAATCTATTAACTCCGCTGCCAATGTCTCCTTCCATTTCAAATGAACGAAAATACCCCAATATATTAGGTCTACCAAATTCATTATTAAAAGCGGCTGCTCCTATGGGAGCCTCCAACATAATTTGCAGAGGATTTGCGATTCTACTGGGAGTGCTCTCTTCAATCTCCCAAGATTCATTTAAGTTAGGAATCCTTAGATTAGAAACAGAAAACCCTGACAAACCTGCTTTAGGTTTAGCCCCCACACCGGTTGCACCTTCATCTCTTATCTCACCACCAGAGCCTGTTGCAGCTCCAGAGAAAGGTGAAATAGCAGTTGGGTGGTTGTGAGTTTCTACTTTTATAACAATATTAACTGCTTCTTTTTTGGGTTTGTAAATATTATCGCTGGTCGGATAAAACCTTTCAGAAACGTATCCTGACAATATAGCAGCATTGTCTTCATAAGCAGACAATACGCCCTCAGGATTTAAAGCATGGGTATTGCGAATCATGTCAAAAAGACTTAATGGTTTTTCTGAATTATTAACTTTCCAGCTTGCATTAAAAATCTTATGCCTGCAGTGTTCAGAATTGGCCTGAGCAAACATCATTAACTCGGCATCTGTTGGATTTGCATTAGTTACCAAATAATTTTCATACAGATATAGGATCTCATCTTCATTCAGAGCAAGTCCTAATAAAATATTTGCTTCTTCAATAGCTGAGATACCTTTTTCAAACATTGGTATGTCTAAAACTTCTCGAGGAGACAGGGTAGAAAAAATATTCTCTGACTCACTTAGATCCAACATTACATCTTGTGTCATCTTGTCAGCTAATTGCCCCGCCAACTCTCTTATAACTTTTGTCTCAAATTGAAGTTGTGAACTGAAAGAATAATAAAATCCTCGCTCAATCCTTTCTAAAAAATCCATTCCACAATTGTTCATGATCTCGGTGGCTTTAGAAGACCAGGGCGAAATTGTTCCAAATCGAGGAATAACTGTGAACGAGAAATCAGAGCCGCATTCAAAAACAGGCGAAGAAGATAAGATGCTTTTTAATTTATTTAAATTATCTTGAGATAATTTCTTATTCAAAGAAATAAAATAGATCTCGCAGCATTCAAAATTATCTATATTTTCTTTGTTTTTAAGGCCCTCTTTTAAAGAATTTATTCTAAATTCAGATAACCGAGTTTTACCCTTGATTGCTATAACTGTCGAAGAGATTTCTTTGATTGAGTTCATTGGGATAGAACTAATATTATAGATCAACGTACCTGAGACAAGAAATGTTTTATACCTAGGTTCAAAAAATTCTAATAATTTTATAAACCTAGATTTGATGAAATTTTGTACAAAATCATCTAAAATAATATAAATTCTGGGGACTATTTTTGATATTTAAAAAGTTAAAGTATTTTCTTTTCTCCTCTCTCATATGCTTAATTCTAATAGGAGCTGAATCTCCTCTGTTTGCATCCTATGAAATCCAAAATTTTAATAATCTTGATAAAGATCTTTCTGAACTTTGGTCAAATGACCCTGCAGGCCAAACCATTTTTCTTAATAGAGTCTCTGAGCGCCTACCAGATTATAAAGTCTCATTTGAACAGGCCTCTAAAGACTTAGATGTTCATTGGACTTTAATAGCTGCCATAAGCTATCAAGAATCACATTGGGATCCTAAGGCAATTTCTCAAACAGGCGTGAGAGGCATGATGATGCTTACTCAAAAGACTGCTAGAGAAATGGGAATTAGAAAGAGAACAGATCCCAATCAAAGCATTCTAGGAGGGGCAAATTATTTTCAGAAGACGCTAGAAAGATTCCCAAAAACTATACCTAAAGCTGACAGAATATGGATGGCTCTTGCTGCTTACAACCTAGGTTTCGTGAACTTAAATAAAGCAAGGCAATTAACTGATAAAAATGGACGTAATGATGAAAGTTGGTCTGATGTTAGTGAATTTCTTCCTATTCATCTAAATAGAAGGTATCAAAATGAATTAATGGAAGGTCAGGACAAGGGGGAAGAGGCCTTAAAGTATGTTGAGAGAATAAGACTCTACTATGAAACTCTTTCTTTGATCGAGAAGAACAAAAGACTAGGTTTCACTAAGTCATAATTAGTTTTTCCTTTAACTCTGCAACCCTGTCTCTATAGGCAGCCGCTTCTTCAAACTCTAGATTTTTAGCATATTTATACATCATATCTTCTACGAAGATTATTTCTTTTTTAAGGGCCATAGGATCATGGAATTCTTCTATTGGTTTAAAATTTGTTTCTTTAATCTTATCTAACTTTCGTCTTGTTTTAGACTTTCCTTTAACAGACCTAGCGCCTTCCATTACATCAGAAACCTTCTTAGTTATTCCTACTGGTTTGATAGAGTTCTTAGTATTGTGATCTTCTTGTATTTTTCTTCTTCTATCTGTTTCTTTGATTGCCCTTTCCATCGAGCCAGTAACTTTATCGGCATACAGGATTGACCTTCCCTCAATGTGTCTTGCTGCTCTTCCTATGGTTTGTATCAATGAACTTTCTGACCTAAGAAAACCTTCTTTATCTGCATCTAGTATGGCAACTAAAGCGACCTCTGGTATATCCAACCCCTCTCTTAGTAAGTTAATTCCAACTAGAACATCAAACATGCCAAGCCTTAAATCTCTAATGATCTCAACTCTCTCAATGGTTTCAATATCTGAATGCATATACCTTACTCTTACACCATTTTCATCTAAATAATCAGTTAAGTCTTCAGCCATTCTCTTGGTCAATACGGTTACTAAAACACGATCCCCATCTTTCGCAATACGCTTAACTTCCCCCAAGAGATCATCTACTTGATGGGTCGCGGGCCTTATTTCTATAGGAGGGTCTGTAAGGCCAGTCGGCCTTACAACCAACTCTACTGTATCTGCCGAATTTTCTATTTCATATTTTCCAGGGGTAGCTGAAAGAAAAACTCTCTGACCCGATAGCATTTCCCACTCATCAAATCTCAAAGGACGATTATCTAGAGCCACTGGCAATCTAAAACCATAATCTACAAGGGTTTGTTTTCTAGACCTATCACCTCGATACATACCCCCTAATTGCGGCAGAGAAGCATGCGACTCATCTACAAAAACTAAAGCATCTTTAGGTAAGTATTCATAAAGGGTGGGTGGTGCTTCTCCTGGTTGGCGATCTGATAAAAATCTAGAGTAATTTTCTATTCCAGAACAGAATCCTAATTCTTTTAGCATCTCCAAATCATAAAGTGTTCTTTGCTCCAGTCTTTGAGCCTCTACTAACTTGTTTTCTTTATTTAAATAAGCCAAACGATCAACTAATTCTTCTTTAATACAATCTATTGCCTTTAAGATTCTATCTCGGCTAGTGACATAATGTGACTTTGGATAAATAGTAACCCTAGGGACCTCTCTAATTACCTCACCCGTTAAAGGATCAAAGAATTTTAATGAATCTATTTCATCACCTAAAAGTTCAATTCTTATGGCTTCTTTTTCAGAGTCTGCAGGAAAAACATCGATCACATCACCACGAACACGATAATTTGATCTTTTAAATTCAATCTCATTCCTTTCATATTGCAACTCTGCTAAACGCCTTAAAATAGTTCTCTGCTCAACTGTATCTCCTCGATCTAAATGCAAAACCATCTGAAGATAGGACTTTGGATCTCCAAGTCCGTAGATTGCTGAAACAGAAGCAACAATAATTACATCCCTTCTTTCCATGACTGCTTTAGTAGCAGAAAGTCGCATTTGTTCAATGTGTTCATTAATAGAAGCGTCTTTCTCAATAAAAATATCAGTGCTTGGAACATAAGCTTCAG
This sequence comes from SAR86 cluster bacterium SAR86B, assembly GCA_905182235.1. Lineage (GTDB taxonomy): Bacteria > Pseudomonadota > Gammaproteobacteria > Magnimaribacterales > Magnimaribacteraceae > CAJJAM01. Next base: position 106,489 of record CAJJAM010000003.1, read on the forward strand.
GCTGATAATAGTCATAATAAGAAACAAAATATTCAACAGCATTATTTGGAAAAAACTCTTTGAACTCTCCGTATAATTGGGCGGCAAGAGTTTTGTTGTGTGCCATAACAATAGCGGGCCTTTGAAGTTCTTGAATTACATTAGCAACAGTAAATGTTTTACCTGAGCCTGTAACGCCCAAAAGAGTTTGATTAAGCAGACCGCTATTTATTCCTTTAACTAATTTATTTATAGCTTGTGGCTGATCACCTGCAGGACTGAAATCTGATACTAGTTGAAACTCTTTTGTCATAAATATTTAAAAAAAGAATTATAAGCTTAGTTAGGACGCGTTATAATCACTATATTCCTCGATAGCTCAGTTGGTAGAGCAATTGACTGTTAATCAATGGGTCGCTGGTTCGAGCCCAGCTCGAGGAGCCATACTTAAAAGGCTTGTAGACTTAATGTTTATGAGCCTTTTTTTTGTTACTTTGTTAGGATACAGAGAATAATACAAAACAAAAAACTTTTTAAATTTTAAATATGCCTGCTCAGCTATTCAATCCTAAATCAGAAGAAACTTTCACATTAAGCAGATCTAGAGTGGATAGTTTTTTAGATTGCTCGCGATGTTTCTACCTGATTAATAGAGTTGGTATAGCAAGACCGCCTTCCTTTCCTTTTAATTTAAATAATGCTGTGGATGAACTCTTAAAGAATGAATTTGATCTTTACAGAGAGGCGCAAAAACCTCATCCAATTATGATTGAAAACAGAGTCAATGCCCTCCCTTATCAACATCCCGATATAGAGGAATGGCGAGAAGCCTTGAGGCATGGAGCAAAAAGATTCCACGAGCCTACAAACTTATTACTCCGGGGCGGCCTAGATGATGTGTGGATAGATATAGATACGAATCAATTAATAGTAGTCGATTACAAGGCTACATCAAAAAAAGGAGAGGTGAGTCTAGATGCTGACTGGCAAATAGGTTACAAGAGACAGGTAGAATTTTATCAGTGGTTATTGAGAGGGAACTCATTTGATGTATCTGATACTGCTTATTTTGTTTATTGCAACGGAATTGCAAATAAAGATGAATTTAATAACAATCTAGAATTCAAAACTAAACTTATTCCATATAAGGGTAATGACCAGTGGATTGAACCTACGCTAATGGATTTGAAAGCAACCCTGATGGCAGACCAACCTCCAGAAGCTTCGCAGAATTGCAGCTATTGCAGTTACGTAAAAAAAACTCTAACTATTTAATTATTTCCTTCTCCAAGAGGTTCCGTCAATAGAATCCTCTAGAACAATATTCATGGAGACAAGTTCGTCTCTTATTTGATCAGATTTCTTAAAATCTTTATTTTTACGGGCTAGCTCTCTTTCACTAATCAGACCATCTATCTTATCTTTGGATAATTGAACTCCTGTTTTTAAATACTCTCCTGGGTCTTGCTGAAGAACACCCAATGGCTTTGCCAAGGATACCAAGGCAGTTGCAAGTTGATTTGCTTGATCGAATTGATCTGAGTTTTTGAGTAAATTAATAGACTTAGCTATATCAAAGAGCACTGCTAATGCACCTGGGACATTGAAATCATCATCCATCATTGTTCTATACTGGAAAGAAAACTCATTCTCAACTTGCTCAACTTGAATTTCACAATCTTTTAAAGCTGTATATAGTCGATCAAGAGAAGCTTGAGCTTCAGTCAGACCATCAATTGAGTAGTTCATTGGACTCCGATAGTGGCTTGAGATTAAGAAATATCGCAGCACCTCACTTGAAAAACTTTTTAAAGCATCCTTTATAGTGATGAAATTATCTAAAGATTTAGACATTTTTTCTTGGTCAATCCTCAAAGACCCTGTATGCATCCAATACGTTGCAAAGTCTTTACCTGTAGAACACTTTGATTGAGCTATTTCATTTTCATGATGTGGAAATTTTAAATCCATTCCACCCCCGTGGATGTCAAAAGATTCACCTAAAGCATCCATACTCATTGCGGAACATTCAATATGCCAACCCGGCCTCCCCTTGCCCCATGGAGAGTCCCAGGCTAGACCTTGGTCTGCTTTCTTCCATAGAACAAAATCAGCAGGGTTGCGTTTTTCTTCATCAATATTAACTCTCGCTCCAGCCAGCATTTCTTCGGTATTCCTTCTCGACAGTCTGCCGTACTCTGCAAAAGAGTCGGTAGAAAAATAAACATCAGACTTGCCGGCGTAAGCATGATTCTTTTCTATCAATTTCTCAATTAGCTTAATAATAGAAGGTATATTCTCAGTTGCTTTGGGTTCTTGGTCAGGATCTATCATGCCTAGAGAGTTAAAATCATGCTGCATAGAGTCAATGTATTTTGAAGTTAAGTCTAAGGCTTCAATATTAAGTTTTTTTGAACGGTCTATTATCTTGTCATCCACATCAGTGATATTCCTAATGTAGTCAACTGTAAAACCTGAATGACGAAGGTATCTAACAATCAAATCAAAACAAACAAAAGTTCTGGCATGGCCAATATGCGTGTGGTCATAAACAGTCATTCCGCAAACGTACATCTTCACTCTGTTGGGTTCAAGAGTCTCTAGAATCTCTTTTTTTCCTGATAGAGTGTTGTAAATCTTCATAACCGAGATGCTTCCTCTAATCTTCGAACCACTCTCTCAATATCTAGAAACTTCGTCACTTGATCAAGTTCGGGTCCCGATAACTGACCAGTGATAGCAGCTCTAATGGGCATAAATAATTCCTTTCCTTTATTACCAGACTTCTCTCCAATATCTTTCATGATCTTGGACCAATCTCCCCAATGCTCTTGAACAGATTCTCTTGCTATATTAAAAAAATTAGATCCTGAGCTTTTAATAATAGTTGAAACTTCTTTATCTGAGCTCAAAGAATGAACAAAAAGATTCTTTGCATAATCTACAGCATCCTTAGGAAATACAATATTTTCTCTTATTAAATCAACAAATCCATTGTGGTCAACTTCTGCAGGAAGAACCTCTCTCAAATCTTCCCTTAACCAGGACAATAGGCTTTCAGTAGATTCAGATTCTATAACTTTTTTTTGCCAGAACCCTAATTGGTCGAGATCGAATCTACTTGGCGAGTTTGAAATATTATCAATCTTAAAAACAGTGGCTAATTCTTCAAGGCTTCTAAGTTCGTTATCACCTATTGTGTGGCCTACTCTTGATAAATAATTTGCTATAGCTTTTGGAAAATAACCAGCTTCTCTTAACTCTTGTACTGAAAGACTGCCATTTCGTTTTGATAAAGGGGAACCGTCGTCACCCGTGAACAAGGCTACGTGTATAAATTCTGGAATTGGAAGCTCCAAAGCTTTAAGCAAGGCTATTTGCCTTGGGGTGTTACTGAGGTGGTCATCCCCTCTTAAAACTACATTTATTCCCATTAATGCATCATCTATTGCATTGGCAAACATGAAGGTGGGATTTTCATCTTGTTTCTTTACAATAAAATCATCTAAATCTGATCCTGAAAAACTTTGCTCACCTTTTGCTAAATCAGTAAAAGTGATAACTTTATCTTTTGGTAGTCTAAATCTATAGACCGGCTTAGATCCTTTTGATAATTCTTTTTTAACTTCCTCTTCTGAAGCATTCGCCCAGGCTCCATTATATCGAGGTGGTTGTCCAGCAGCTATTTGATTGCGCCTTACAACCTTGAGTTCTTGTTCACTCATAAAGCATGGATAAATTAGATCTTGTTCTAGTAATTTTTCGTAAAATGAAACGTATATATTATTACGCTCGGATTGAAAATATGAATCTTGCTCACCACCTACTTTTGGACCTTCTTGCCAATTCAAGTTCATCCATTCTAAATCTTCACAAACTGCATCTGCATACCTCTTCTCTGACCTTTCTTGATCTGTATCTTCAATTCTCAGCAGAAAAGTGCCCTTAGTCTGTAGGGCTAAAAGGACATTCAATAATGCGGTTCTTAGGTTTCCTAGGTGTAAAAATCCAGTTGGACTGGGGCAAAACCTTGATTTGTATTCAGACATATTCTTTATTTAATTGGAAGCAAACCTCTAAAATACGTATTATAGCCTCCTCGCGTTAATGAATTTAAAAGAAAATGAAACATCTCTCATCAATATGTATTTTAGTCGCAATAATATTGGGATTTTTTTGGATGACGAGCTGTTCTCAAAATAAAGAAAAGGAGGTAAGAGTGATAACTTTTAACACAACATTAGGTCCCATCGTCATAGAACTTTTTGAGGATGAAGCTCCTGTAGCTTCTAAGAACTTTCTTGATTATGCTGAGAGTGGTTTTTTTAATGGAACTCTCTTTCATCGTGTAATACCAGGTTTTGTTATTCAGGGTGGAGGAATGGAGTCAGGCATGAATGATAAGAAGGGAAATCCTCCTATACAAAATGAAGCAAATAATGGAGTAAAAAACCTTAAATGGTCCCTATCGATGGCAAGAACCAACGAACCCCATTCTGCTTCTTCTCAGTTTTTTATTAACCTACAAAACAACATATCTTTAGACCACACAGAAGAAACTATTCAAGGCTGGGGTTATGCAGTTTTTGGAGAAGTTGTCGATGGTTTTGAAACTGTTGAAGCTATAGCAGCTACAGAGACAGGAAGCGTTAGTTTCCACCAAGATGTTCCTTTAGAAGAAATATCTATAATAGATACTGTAGTTAGCTCAGAATAAAGCCTATGGCATTTTGCTTTATATCGGATCTTCATCTTCAAGATGATAGACCTGAAATAACTAAAGCTTTTGTATCTTTTATTGAGAACACTGCAACTAAAGCCGAACGTCTTTATGTTCTAGGTGATTTTTTTGAAGCTTGGATCGGTGATGATGATGAGACCGACCTAACTCTGCTAGTTAAAAAAACTCTTCTGGAATTAAGCACCTCCACAGACATATATGCTATGCATGGCAATAGAGATTTTTTAATAGGTAGTAATTTTGCAGAAAAAGCAGGTCTTATTCTTATAGACGATCCAAAAAAAGAAGAAATGTTTGGAAACTCTGTCTTGCTAATGCATGGAGATCTTTTGTGTACGGATGATGTTGACTATCAATCTTTTAGGGCCACTACTAGAAATTCTTCTTGGAGAAAAGAATTTCTTAGCAAACCCATTAGCGAACGTAAAGCAATTGCCAAAGAGCTCAGGGCAATTAGTAAAGAAGCAACAGGCCGGAAAAAAGAAGATATTATGGATGTTTCAGAAAATGAAGTTTCGAGAGTTATGGAAGAATTTTCTGTTGATTTATTAATTCACGGACACACCCACAGACCTGATACCCATATAATGAACTTCAAAGGAGTTACTTCAAAAAGAATTGTATTGGGGGATTGGGATAAGTTCGGTTGGTTTATCTGGATGGACACCAATTCATGTGAACTTAAGAAATTTCCTATTTCTTAATTCTTAACTGAAGAATTAAACCAATAATTAATAAAATAAATCCCAATAGTAATCTCGGATCACTTAAGTAAACAACGGTCTCAACTGGATAGGCAATTGTTTTATTTAAAGCTGCTATTTTAAATTCGTGCTTACCACGCATCTTTGGATTAGATACTATTTCCATAAATGCTCGTCTACTTTTGTATCGCATTAAGGCTGCGCTATCCCAACTATCTGCATTCTCAATCCCCACAATATCTATGGCAGGAGATACCGCATTACCCGCAAACACAGGATGGCTAGCTCTCTTAAATAATTCAGCATACATGTGCTCCATGTATCGACCCATCAGCTGATCTGCATCTTCTCCTGGCTGTGCACCTTCAACATCTTGAGGGTTATCAGACATGTCCATGTTATTTACTACAAAGAACTGCCTTCCAGAGTCTTCTCTCATAAACTCTTCTATTATTGCACCCTGTTTTTTAGCCTTTTCCTTTTCTGCTGGTGAAGAAAATCCTACTGTCTCTATATTGTCTTGCATCTTAACCAAATAAGTTGCTATCTCATTAGAATTCAACTTACCTCCAAGGTCGGTATACCAAACAAAGAAAGTGCAATAAATAAATATAAGAATGAACCAATTTTTTAAACTCTTATTCATGAATCCTCCAAAAAAAATACCAAGCTGTTAAAGACTCTAAGATTTTAGCTAATCCCTGGGGAGGGATGCAAAAAATAAATAACAACTTGGTATCAGGTGTTATACCTTAATACAACACCAGATCAGTGTCAATAGGCTCAATAAAGCAATTTTTTCTTTTAATACTTTACAAAAGTGACATATAAATATACTGTATAAATATACAGTATTAATCTAAATAACCCTTATGAATATTGATTATCTGGGCGATGCCTCAGAAGATGACTTGCCAAAAATAAGAATGCCTTATTTTTTGCATACTGTTCGTGTGGGGTGGCCGAGCCCTGCTGATGATTATGTAGAAAGGCCAATTGATCTTAATGAATATCTAATAAAAAATATTGCCGCCACCTACTTTGTTCGCGTGAGTGGAGACTCAATGATTAATGCTCATATTGGCGACGGAGCTATATTAATAGTTGACCGAAGTATTGAACCAAAGCATAAAAAAATAGTTATTGCTTCAGTAAATGGGTCTTATACCTGTAAGCGCTTACTGCTAAAGCCAAAGATATGCTTAGTTTCAGAGAACCCAAAATACACACCAATAGTTATTGGAAAAGAGTCTGAATTAGAAATTGCCGGTACAGTCATAGCTGCGATAAATACCTATTGAATAATGGCTTATGCTTTAGTGGACTGCAATAGTTTTTATGCTTCTTGCGAGAGGATATTCAGACCAGACATAAAAAACAAACCGGTTGTTGTGCTGTCAAATAATGATGGTTGTGTTGTTGCATTATCTAAAGAGGCTAAAGAGGTGGGAATTAAAATGTGTGAACCATGGTTTAAAATAAAAGACTCTTTTACAAAAAAAGGAGGTGTGGTCTTTTCATCCAACTATGAACTGTATGCGGATATATCCTCAAGGGTTATGATGACTTTAGAGCATTTAGCACCCAAAATTGAAATATACAGCATTGATGAAGCATTTTTAGACCTATCCGGTGTTGATAATTGTAAAAACCTCGACCAGTTTGGTCATCAATGTAAAGATACCGTTCAACAATGGGTCGGCATGCCTGTCTGTGTTGGCATAGCTCCAACAAAAACTTTAGCAAAAATTGCTCAGTACGGTGCCAAAAAATATCCAGGCACGGGTGGTGTTGTCGATCTATCAGATCAACATAGACAAAAACGACTCATGGCATTGGTGCCTGTAGGTGAAGTATGGGGAGTAGGAAGAAAAATTAATCAGAAGTTAACTTCCATGGGGATTGTAACTGCCCTTCAACTCTCCGAAATGAATATTAAATTAATTAAAAAACGCTTCAGCAGTGTTCTTGGAAGAACTGTTATGGAATTAAAAGGCTATTCTTGTATAGGTTTTGATGAACAGCCCGCCACAAAGAAACAAATTATAGTAAGTAGAACCTTCAGTAAGCGAGTTAGAGACCTAAATTCTATTCAAGAAGCGGTAAGTGATTATGCCGTTAGAGCTTCTGAAAAATTAAGGAGAGAGAATCAATATTGCAAAATGATTTCTGTTTTTATGAGAACAAATTACTTTAGAAAACAAGATAAACAATACAGTGGGATGCTGAGCTGTAAACTCAGTACTCCAACAAATGATACTCGAGATATACTTCACGCTGCCAAGCTACTTTCTCAAAGAATCTATAAAGAGGATTTAAACTTCATAAAAGCTGGTGTTTTATTAAGTGATTTTTATGATGAAGGGGTCTGCCAATCAGATTTTTTTACTCCGCATAAGGAAAGAGAAGGAAGCAAGGATTTAATGACAACAATTGATAAGATTAATAGATCTGGTATTGGAAAAATAACTTTTGCAGCACAAGGTATAGAAAAATCATGGTCTATGAAACGTGATTTCCAATCTCCACGCTACTCAACAAACTGGAGCGAGCTACTCGTTGTAAGATAAACTCAGATACCGCTGTGAAATCTAAATAAGGGGTCCGATCTTTTTATAAGAGAAGCCTCAACCTGAGATAAAGGCAGCAACCTATCGTGCCAGTCTTCATTAAAGATTTCAGTGTATATATTAAGATACAAATCACAGTGTCTAGATTCCGCCTCATGTAATTTTGAGTAGAACTTACTAAGAGAGCTGGGAAGAAAATCTAATAATGCCTTGAATCTTTCACAAGACCTAGCTTCAATTAAAGCACAGATTAATAAGCTGTCCTTAAGTCGATTGGGTTCATCAG
>CAJJAM010000004.1 GCA_905182235.1 SAR86 cluster bacterium SAR86B
GCCCCCCTTTCTCATTATATGTAAGCTTTTACTTATCTATATAGTTCAAGCAAGACGGCCAGCACTATAAGTCCAACAAGCCCACTGGCTCCTAGCATACTTACTGTGTCCATTACACGCGTAAGTACATCAGGAACAAAAGCAACATCTGTACCTATAACTACACCAGCTACAATACCTAATCCTACTAAAGCAACCAAGATTCCAGTAAGTTGCCCTACTATATCTCTTAATGTATTTAAAGCATTTCCCATATTATCCACCCATATTTTTAGCTAAACAAACGCCCAGAAAAATCTGGACTACTTCATTTAACAGTAAGAAGGGAATTAAAACAAAGAATTGCTAACATAAATAATTATTTTTTACAAATATTTTTACTCTTCTATACCTTTCATTGTGAGACGAATTTTTCCTTGACGATCCACTTCAAGAACCTTAACTTTTATTTCATCGCCTTCTTTTAAATGGTCAGTAACTTTCTCCACTCTTTCTTCTGAGATTTCTGAGATATGAACAAGTCCATCCGTTCCGGGCATGATTGTTACAAATGCACCAAAGTCCATAATATTTGCAACCTTCCCTGTGTAAATTTTATTTACTTCTGGAACGGCAGTAATCTCTTCTACTCTGCTTAAAGCTAATGCTCTTGATTCAGGAGTATCTCCATAGATTGTAACCTTGCCATCATCTTCCACTTCAATAATAGCCCCTGTCTCTGCAGTAAGGGCTCTGATAGTTTCCCCCCCTTTTCCAATGACGTCTCTTATTTTCTTTGTGTTAATTTGTATTACTACGGCCTGCGGAGCTTTATCAGAAAGCTCTTCTCTTGAAGATGAAAGTACTTCATTCATTTTTTCAAGAATATGAGCTCTTGCTTTTTCTGCTTTCTCTAAAGCAACTTCAAATATTTCTTCTGTAATGCCATCGATCTTAATATCCATCTGAAGAGCTGTTATTCCTTCTGAAGTTCCGGCAACTTTAAAATCCATATCCCCCAAATGATCTTCGTCACCTAAGATATCTGTAATTACCGCAAACCCTTCTTCTTCTTTTACAAGGCCCATAGCAATTCCAGCCACTGGTGAACGCACAGGTATTCCAGCATCCATTAGAGCTAGACTTGAACCACAAACGCTTGCCATAGAGCTAGAACCATTTGATTCAGTTATTTCTGAAACAACCCTTATAGTGTAAGGAAAATCTTCAGGACTAGGAAGTACAGCTTCTAGAGCTCTTCTTGCTAATTTTCCATGACCAATCTCTCTTCTTTTTGGACCAGACATGAAACCTGCTTCTCCAACTGAATAAGGAGGGAAATTATAATGAAGCATAAATTGATCTTTAAATTCTCCTTCTATTGCATCAATGAGCTGGGCCTGTCTTGGTGACCCTAAGGTTGCTGTAACAACAGCTTGTGTTTCACCTCGAGTAAACAATGCCGAGCCATGAGTATTTTTAAGAACTCCGGTTTCAACAAATATAGGCCTAACAGTATCTAAATCTCTTCCGTCTATCCTGGCTTCTCCGTTGATGAGTTTTGTTCTTACAATTTTCTTTTCTATTTTTTTAACCGCATCCATCAGGTCAGATTTTTTTGGAGAATCTTTGTCTTCAGATATCATGGATTTAACAATTGTTTCTTTTACAACATTTAGAGACTGGACTCTTTCTTGCTTATCTTGGAGTTTATAAGAATCGGCTATAGCCTCAGAGTATGACTCTTCCACAGAAGCAAAAAGATCTTCATCTAAAACTTTGGGTTCATATTCAAAACTTGGTTTCCCAACATCTTTTGCCATTTCTTTAATGGCCTCTATCACTCCTTGCATTTCTTGTTGGGCAAACAAGATACCTCCTAGCATCTGGTCTTCTGATAATTCTTTAGCTTCAGACTCCACCATAATTACAGCTGAATCGCTTCCAGCTATGACCATATCCAAATCAGATCCTTCTAATTCACTGCGTGTTGGGTTAATGCAATATTGACCATCTATGAATCCCACTCTTGCAGCTCCAAGCGGACCATTAAATGGTAAGCCTGATATGGCAACAGCAGCAGAAGCTGCTATGAAAGATAGAATATCAGGATCAACGTCTTTATCCGATGACATAACTGTGCAAATAACTTGCACTTCATAAAGAAAATCTGAGTTAAAAAGAGGTCTTAGCGGTCTGTCTATAAGACGTGACGTAAGGGTTTCTTTTTCAGTGGGTCTTCCTTCTCTCTTAAAGAAACCACCTGGAATCTTGCCTGTAGCATAAGTTTTTTCTTGATAGTTGACCGTTAAAGGAAAGAAATCTTGATGATCACCCGGTGCCTTTCCTACAACAACAGTTGCTAATACTTGTGTATTTCCACAAGTTGCTAATACTGCGCCAGTAGCTTGTCTGGCCACTTTTCCTGTTTCTAATAAAATCTCTTGATTCCCTAAATTAACTGTTTTTTTATAACTTTCCATAATATTTATTTATTTATTTATTTATCCAGCGCCTTAAATAAGACACCATTGAGTTTTTGTGATTATTTGATGAGTAGAATTATCTACGTAAGCCTAAATCACCTAAAAGCTTGCTGTAAACTTCTGGCTTCTTACCTTTTATGTAATCAAGAAGTTTTCTTCTTTGATTAACCATTCTTATAAGACCTGTCCTAGAGTGATGGTCTTTTGCATTATCTTTAAAGTGATCTTGCAAAGCATTAATGTTTGCAGTCAACAATGCTACTTGGACTTCAGGAGAACCAGTGTCGGTCTCTGTGCGTCCAAAATTTGATACTATTTCTTTCTTATTCTCTGTACTTAAAGCCAAAATCTTTTCCTCTTATTTTATAAGGGTATACATTACGTGGATGGATCACTAAGCAGTCTCTTTGCCGAGACTGTATTTGATGAATCTATACTTCCAATTCCTACAAATAAACCGTTATCTGAGTATATTCTTACTATTCCTTTTAATTCTTGTGGCGCATTATAGTCTACTAACTGTCCATTCCTAATCTTTTTTGTATCTATTTTGTCTAAGTGTATTTCAGGTATGTGACGCAGCAATGAATCGTAAGGCACTATAGCGCTTTTATAATCTTCTATGTCAGTGCTTTCAAAAGGTACAAGATTATCTTTAGTGACATCGCCTACTCTTGTTCTTCTAAGGTCTATAACAGTGGCTCTAGTAGATAAGCTCTCACCAAGATCTTCAATCAAAGTTCTAATGTAAGTGCCTTTTGAACATGCGACACGTATTTTTGCTTTAGACCTTTCGCAATACAAAATTTCTAAGTTAGATATATAAACTTCCCTAGATTGTCTTAAAAAATAAACTCCTTTTCTTACCCAAGCATAAAGAGGCTTTCCCTTAAATTTAATAGCAGAATACATGGGAGGAACTTGGTATTGAACCCCAAGCAGCTTCTGTAAGGATAGCTTCAATTCATCCTTATTTAAATTGAAAGGCTTATTATAGATTTCTTCACCTTCTAAATCGCCTGTACTTGTCTGCACTCCAAAAAGAACTTCAACTTCATATTCTTTTGATTGATCAGATATGTAGTTACTAAATTTTGTTGCTTCACCAATACAAAGGGGCAGAACTCCTGTTGCTAATGGGTCAAGGGTTCCACAATGGCCTATTTTTTTTATTTTTAGAATCTTCCTTAAGCTGTAAACGCAACTAGCGGAGCTGCGACCAGAAGGTTTGTCAATAAGGAGGAAACCGTTCATTCTTCGAAGTCAGAAACATCTTCCTTGAAATTAATTTCTGGAGTTCTTCGCATATTTAATCTTTTACTTAGAGTGCTTCTTATAAAACCTTTGACTTTACTAAGACCGATTAATAAATCTTTTTTATCAACATCAGAAAAACTATTAGAAGATGAGTAGTAAATAAAAGTTTTTTTCATGTCAGGAGTCATTTCTACTCTGATGATAGTTATTCCAGCTAACCTTGGGTCTCTTACTTCAAGAGAAAATATCTTGGCTACTTCTGAGTGAATTAAATCTGAGACCCTATCTGAGCGTTTGAAATCTAAAGAAGGCATTGATTAATCCAACGTTCTCTTTACTTCTATTCGATCAAATACTTCAATCTTATCTCCCACTTGTACGTCCTTATAATTAGCCACTCCTATTCCACATTCAGTGCCCATAGGAACTTCACTTGCATCATCTTTAAAACGTTTCAAAGAATCCAGCTGACCTTCAAAGATTACAATACCTTCTCTGATAACTCTTATAGGCTTGGTTCTTTTAATAGTTCCTTCAATTACCATCGATCCAGCAATCAAACCAAATTTAGGAGACTTGAATAGATCTTTAACTTCAGCTGTTCCAAGTATTTCTTCTTTAACTTCAGGAGGAAGACGTCCTTCTACTGATTTTCTTATTCCATCTATAAGGTCATAGATGATTGAGTAATAAAGTATTTCAATGGATTCTTTCTCCGCAAGTTTTTTAGAAGCTCCATCTGCCCTAACATTAAAACCTATTACAAAAGAATCTGTTGTTAATGCCAGGTTAACATCATTAGTATTAATTGCACCGACGGCTTCATGGACAATATTAATTTTTATTTCTTCGTTCTCAAGATTTTTTATTGAACCGATAATGGCCTCTAAAGAACCGTGAGTGTCTGCCTTAATGACTATATTGAGTATGATGTGATTAGCCAACTCAGATTCAAATAACATCTCTAAATTAGATATTTGATTCCTGGCCAGTCTTGTCTCTCTGGCTTTCTTGGACCTTGCATTGGAAATTTCTTTAGCCATTTTTTCACTTGTAACCACGACAAACTCGTCTCCAGCTTTTGGTGGAGAATCCAAACCACTTATCAAAGCAGGTACGGATGGGCCTGCTTCTTTTAAAATATTCCCATTTTCGTCTACCAAACTTCTTACTTTCTTGGTTTGCTCCCCTACAAGTATGCTGTCTCCCTTCTTTAAAGTACCTTTTTGTACAAGTATTGTTGCAACTGCACCTTGGCCTTTTTCGGTAGTAGAATCTAAAACAACTCCAAATGCAGGACCTTTATGATGAGCTTTTAATTCCAGAACTTCTGCTTCAAGAGCTACTGCTTCTAAAAGTTCTTTTATGCCGTCTCCTTTAAGAGCCGAAATGGGTAAGAACTGAGTATCACCACCCCAATCTTCAGGTATCAGGTCTTTATTGGACAGTGCAGTTTTTACTTTTTCAATATCCGCTTCCTCTCTGTCCATTTTATTGACAGCTACCACTATTGGCACGCCCGCTGCCTTAGCATGACTGATTGCCTCTTCAGTTTGTGGCTGAAGACCATCATCTGCTGCTACAACTAAAATTACTATATCTGTAGAATTAGCACCTCTTGCTCTGACTTCTGAGAATGCAGCGTGTCCCGGAGTATCAATAAATGTTATTGTTCCATGCACTGTATTAGCCTGATAAGCTCCGATTTTTTGAGTTATCCCTCCATCCTCCCCTGCAGCCACATTAGTACTCCTGATGAAATCTAATAAGGTTGTTTTTCCATGATCAACATGACCCAACACAGAAACAACTGCATTTCTAGCAGTTTCCTCTCCTTTGTAAGTTACCAGCTCCATGAGTTTGTCTTCTACTTGAACTTCTTCAGCAGGTTCTCCCTTGTGTCCTAGCTCTTCAGTAACTAAGATTGCTGTATCTTGGTCCAAAGGCTGGTTAAGAGTAGCCATTACACCCATGTCCATTAATTTTTTGACTACCTCTGCTCCCTTAACAGAAAGACTCTGAGCCAAATCGCTTACCGTCATGGTTTCAGGCACTTGAATTATCTTTATTACTGTTTCAGTCGGCCTCTCGAAGCCATGCTGCGAATCAGATTTGCCAAAATAACTCTCACCTTCTAACTCTCTTTGCTCTTTTTTTGTTAATGGAGTCTTTGGTTTGGGAGCAGTTTTATTTTGAGTTAATGTGGATACGGTAGTTTTTGTTCTTTCTAAAGGCTTATTATCGGTTGTTTTTGCTTTTCGTCTCGTAACCAGCGTTTTATTTTCTAAGTCCTTCTTTCTTTGTTCTTCTTCCGTTTTCTTTAAGGTTTCTCCTGCAACTCTTTTTTTCTCAACTTCAGTGAAGTCTATTCCTGATGAATTTTCTTTATCGGCTGACGCACCGTTATTGTCTTGTACTACTTTTTTTCTTGTAATTGCAACAGTATTTGAGGAAATTGGGGTTCTTGAATCAGTAGTTTTTTTCTTTTTTAAAGATATGGTCTTACCAGCTTTTGTCTGTTGATTCTTAAGGAATTCTAATAATGTTTTTTTATCAGAATCCTTTACATCGTCAGTAATACTTGAGTGATCAAGTCCAGCTTCATTCATTTGTGAAAGCAAAGTCTCAGCCGGAGTTCCGACTATCTTTGCTATTTTTTCTACTGTTAATAATGCCATATAATATAAAACCTTTTATTCAAACCAATGTGCACGAGCCTGCATGATTAGCTCAGCAGCTGCTTCTTCAGTCATATCAACAAGTTGTATCAATTCATGGACTGATTGTTCGGCCAGCTCTTCTCTGTCAGTGATGCCTTTCTGGTTTAATTCTAAAGCCAAAGACATATCAACTCCTTCTAGAGACATTAAATCATTAGAATCCTCATCTGAATCTGAAGACAACTCCATAGCTAAAGTCAAAAGAGCTTCCTTTGATCTGCCAATAAGAAGATCTGCTATTTCTTCATCAAATCCTTCTATTTTAGCTATATCCACATTAGAGGACGTAGCAATTAAATCTAAATTTGTGAAACCATCTTCAACCAATGCCTTGGCGACATCTTCGTCTACGTCCAAATAACCAACCAAGCTTGTAACGTAGGTAGAACTTTCTTGCTCGCCTTTTTCTGATGCTGCATTTTGGTCAATTACATTTAATTTCCAACCGGTTATTTGACTACTCAGTCTTACGTTCTGACCACTTTTTCCTATTGCTTGGGCTAAAGTATCTTCTGTTACCGCTACTTCCATAGTTCCCTTAACTTCGTCTAATACGATAGAAGTTATTTCAGCAGGACCCATGGAATTAATAAGAAGCTGAGCAGGATCATCATCCCATATAACAATATCCAATCTTTCATTTCCCAATTCACTTGAAACAGCTTGAACTCTTGAACCTCTCATGCCAACACATGCCCCTACCGGATCAATCCTGTTGTCATTCGTTTTAACAGCTATCTTTGTTCTCGATCCTGGGTCTCTTGCAATAGCCTTAATCTCTATCACTTGTTCTAAAATCTCAGGCACCTCTAGCTTAAATAATTCTCCTACCATCTCAGGACATTTTCTGCTTAAAGCAAGCTGCGGACCCCTATTCTCTCGCTCCTCTTCTTGCAAGACTGCTCTTAACCTATCTCCCATCCTGAACACTTCTCCAGGAATTAGTTCATTTCTTGAAAGGATAGCTTCAGCGCCATCTCCCAAATCAATTATCAAGAATTCTCTGGATACTTTTTTTACCGTTCCGCTAACCAATTCCCCTATGAAAGCCCTGTACTTTTCGACTACCTGAGCTCTCTCTGCCTCTCTTACCTTTTGCACAATTACTTGTTTTGCTGCTTGAGCTGCTATCCTCCCAAATTCAACGTTTTCAACTTGTTCTCTGTAAATTGAACCTAGCTCCAAAGTGCTCTCTTTAGCCTTTGCTTCATCAAGTTGCAAATGGAATTCAGAGTCTTCAAACTCTTCTTCTGATACGACTTCCCAACATTTAAAAGATTCATACTCACCTGTAGACCTATCTATATTCACTTCAATAAGTGACGTTTCTTCGTATCTTTTCTTTGTTGCAGTAGCAAGAGCTAATTCTATAGCCTCAAAGATTGAATCCTTAGGCAGGCCTTTTTCACTGGAAACCGCTTCTGCTACTAGTAGTATTTCATTTTGCATGTTTAAACCTCTGTTATTTCTAAACTACCTTTTTTTATAGTTTTAAAATATATTTCTAGCTCTGTATTGTTATCTTCTAAGAATATGCTCTCTTTTGAAGTTCTAAGTAATAGCCCTTTTATAGTCATAAACTTGCCATCATTACCTAAAAATTTTACTTTTAAGGTATGCCCTAGATAGTTATCATATTGACTGTCCTTAAAAAATTTTCTATCCAATCCCGGTGAAGAAACTTCTAACGAATAATCATCTCCAATCTCTTCTTCTGATTCAAGAACCCTACTGATGTGCTTACTAACTGCTTCGCAGTCATCTATAGATATACCAGAATCCTTATCTATAAAGACTCTTAATGTTTGATTGGTTATTTTTCCGGAGAATTCGATTCCCCATATGTGGCAACCAAAGGAATTTATATCCTTTGCTAAAATTTGTTCTATATGTCTAGAATCCATACTGTTTACCTAATAAAAAAGCCCATATAGGGCTTATATTGGTAGCGGGGGCAGGATTTGAACCTACGACCTTCGGGTTATGAGCCCGACGAGCTACCAGACTGCTCCACCCCGCATCAAAGGGGGCGAATTATAGATTTATGGGGTCAAAGGGTCAAGGATATAAAGTTGGTGCCGAAGAGAGGATTCGAACCTCCACGAGCAAAGCTCACTACCCCCTCAAGGTAGCGTGTCTACCAATTCCACCACTTCGGCTTTATTCTTTAGGTGTAGAGTCAGGTAAGATACCTTCCTCTACTACATCTTTCGATTGTTCTTGTAAAATTACTTCTTGGTTAACATTTCTAGCCTGCCAAGTTATAGTCATACTTAATATTAAAAAAGCTGCTGATAAAAATGCCGTAATCTTGGTGAGAGGATTGGCTGCTGTGCTTGGACCGAACATAGTATTACTAGATCCAGAACCAAAAGCACTTCCTAAATCAGAACCTTTGCCTTGCTGAAGAAGTATCATAAGTATAAGAACTACCGAAATAAGTATGTAGAAGAATATTAATAAGTTTTCCATAAAATTAGTCTTGTATTGTTATGTTATTTACCACTTTAGAAAAAGATTCTGGATTAAGAGAAGCGCCTCCTATTAAAAGTCCATCAACTGAATTTAATAACGAAATGGATACTGCATTCTCTGCTGACACACTCCCGCCATAAGAAACTAAAATATTTTCTTCTGTGTTAAGAATAGATTTTAACTCATCTTTAATGATTTGGTGCATTTCATGTATAGAATCTAAAGAAGGAGTGATGCCTTTTCCGATTGACCAAATAGGTTCATATGCTACGGAGATAAGATTAACAGGCAATCCTTTAAGGGCTCTTAATTGAATCTTGATAGCTTCTATTGCCATCCCTTGTTCTCTTTGTTCCTTTGTTTCGCCTACACAGTAGACAATCTTAAGGTTATTTAGAGCAGCTGAGGTAAGCTTCTGTAATAAAACATCTTCATGTTCATTGAAATACATTCTACGTTCTGAATGTCCAATTAACACGTAATCACATCCAAGATCTTTTAACATCTTTCCACTTATCCCTCCAGTAGATGGGTTATCTGCATCTGGATCAAGATCTTGGGAACCTAAATTAAGCTGTATATTATTAGATGAAATGATCTCATTTGCATTATCAAGGAAACATGAAGGAGGACAAAAAATACAACCTGATTGATTCTCATATTCAACATGATCATTGAAAATATCAATCCAGTTCTTAACCTCTTCCTTGGAGCCATTCATTTTCCAATTAGCAATAATCATAAAATTATTCACCTTTAGATTGAAGACGCCAAGTCAGCAAGAAAACGTGCAGATTCATCTGCAACTTCTGCATTGTGACTTTCTACCATTATTCTAATTAAAGGCTCAGTACCTGAAGGTCTAATTAATACTCTTCCTAGATCACCAAGCAAAGCTTCAGTATCTTTTAATGCAGCTCGGAAAGAATTATTCATAATCACTTCATTAACATCTTCTACATTTATATTTATTAAGGTTTGAGGAAACCTTTCAAACTTATGCAATATTGTTTCAACATCAAATAATTGATCTTTAGAATGTTCTAAAATTTTCAGTGCTGCAATGACAGCATCTCCGGTAGAAGAAGCATCTAAACAGATAATATGACCAGAAGGCTCACCTCCTATGGACCAGCTTTTACGCAACAGTTCTTGAAGTACATACTTATCACCTACGTCGGTACGAGTAAAATTGATATTTAAATCTTTGAAATGATTCTCTAAAGCTTTATTTGTCATTAAAGTTCCAACTACACCTTCTCCTTGAAAATCTTCACTTTTATCAATACGCGCAGAAGTTAGTAGGTACAATAAATCATCACCATCTAGTACTTTTCCAGATTTACCTACAATCAAAATTCTATCGCCATCGCCATCAAATGCAATGCCTATATCATAACTTCCTTTGGCCATTTCTCCCGCCAGGAAATCTGGACTAGTTGAACCACAATTCTGATTTATATTTATTCCATCAGGATCAGCTCCAATAGTTGTGACATCTGCTCCGAGATCTCTAAAAACTTTTGGTGCAACTGAATAGGTAGCTCCATTAGCACAGTCAAGAAGAATGGAGAGATTTGTTAGGTCTAAATTAGGAGTAGCAGATTTACAAAATTCTACGTACTGCTCCTGAGCGTCGTTTAATCGGTTTGCTTTTCCTAGATTAATAGATTTTACAGTCGAGATAGGTTGTGTAATTTTTAATTCAATTCTTTTTTCTAAATCAGAAGAAAACTTATGGCCGTCTCTCGTAAAGAACTTAATCCCATTATCTTCAAAGAGGTTGTGTGAAGCACTTATGACTACACCGACTTGATTGTTACTTTTTGCAAGATAAGCCACTGCAGGTGTGGGAAGCGGGCCTAAAAGAGTCACATCCATGCCTGATGATATAAAGCCTGCTTGAAGAGCAGATTCAAGCATATAACCAGATATGCGAGTATCTTTTCCAATTAACACTCTGGAGATTCCTTCTTCCTTTAAAACACTTCCTGCCGCCCATCCTAGTTTAGTAACAAATAAGGGATTCATTGTGGAATCAACTGGCCCTCTTATGCCATCTGTTCCAAATTTTCTATCTTGAGTAAGAGTATTTGTTGCTCTTTTTCTTCGAATGTTAAGAGTCATAAAAAAGATTGAAGATAAGCAGTCTGAATCTAATTCTGTTCTGCTGCATCGCCTACTTCTGGGTCTTGCTTCTTTTTGGTTTCTGAAGAATCTTCATAAGAAGTTGGTGCTCTTGGCTCGCCTCCTGCCATGATATCTTCTATTTGATTTTTATCTAATGTCTCATAATCAACAAGGGCTTTGGCCATTGAGTGTAAATGTTTTAGATTATCAGAAAGTATAGAAGTAGCTGTTTTATAACAGCCCCCAAGTATATCTTTAACTTCATTGTCAATAATTGCAGCAGTTTCATCTGATATGCCTTGCTTAGCCGTACCTGCTGATCTGCCTAAAAAAGGTTCATCGGTTTCTTCTCCGTATTTAATAGGTCCAAGTTTTGGTGATAAACCCCATTTTGTGACCATATTAGTTGCCAATTCAGTTGCTCTTTCAATATCGTTAGACGCCCCTGTAGTTATTCCTTTTTGACCATAAATAAGCTCTTCAGCAATACGGCCTCCGTATAAACCACAAATCCTGTCTAAGATACTTTGATAGCTGTAACTGTATTTATCTTCTTCTGGCAAGAACATTGTTACACCTAGAGCTCTGCCGCGTGGAATAATAGTGACTTTATAAACTGGGTCGTGTTCTTCCAAAGACCTTCCTACTATTGCATGTCCAGCTTCATGATAAGCAGTCTTTAATTTTTCTGATTCAGACATGACCATAGATTTTCTTTCAGCACCCATCATTACTTTGTCTTTTGCATATTCTAATTGCTCCATGCCTACAAGTTTCTTTGCTGTTCTGGCAGCAACAAGAGCAGCTTCATTAACTAAGTTAGCCAAATCTGCTCCAGAAAACCCAGGTGTACCCCTGGCAATTAAAGATGCTTCCACATCATCAGCAATAGGAACCTTTTTCATATGCACCTTAAGAATCTGTTCTCTGCCCCTGATATCAGGTAAAGGAACAACAACTTGTCGATCAAACCTACCCGGTCTGAGTAATGCCGGGTCTAATACGTCAGGTCTGTTTGTCGCTGCAACGATAATAACTCCTTGGTTGTCTTCGAAACCATCCATTTCGACTAGTAGTTGATTTAAAGTTTGTTCTCGTTCATCGTGACCACCACCCATCCCGGCGCCCCTATGTCTTCCAACGGCATCTATTTCATCTATAAATACAATACAAGGAGCTTGTTTTTTTGCTTGTTCAAATAAATCTCTTACTCTAGAAGCTCCTACGCCGACAAACATTTCTACAAAATCAGATCCTGATATTGTAAAAAATGGCACTTCAGCTTCTCCCGCAATCGCTCTTGCTAGAAGAGTTTTTCCTGTTCCTGGAGATCCCGTTAAGAGTATTCCAGCAGGAATCTTTCCTCCAAGCTTCTGGAATTTACTAGGGTCTCTTAGAAAGTCTACAACTTCTTGCACTTCTTGCTTTGCTTCCTCCACTCCGGCAACGTCTGAAAAAGTTGTTTTTACCTTACCCCCTTCGAGCATCTTGGCTTTACTTTTACCAAAACTCATTGGACCAGATTTTCCTCCCATACCGCCCTGCATCTGTCTCATAAAAAATATAAAAACAGCTAAAATTATTAAGATCGGGAAGCTGGCTATTAATAATTGCTTTAATATTGATTGTTCTTCTGGTTTTTCTCCAGTAACCGCAACTCGATGCTCAGAGAGCGTCTCGCTAAGGTCATCTTGTAAGAAAGGTGGTCTAACGGTTGTGAAACTCTCCCCGTTAACTGTTTTTCCTTTTAAAGTGTAATTATCACTCATGAACTCAACACTTAGCACTTGATCGCTCTCTACCTGTGAGATGAATTCTGAATAACTTAATTCTGTAATTGACGGCTCATTTGAAAAGTTACTAAAAACAGAAAACATGGTTATTGCAATGAATAACCACATAAGTAAATTTTTTATCATTTCGCTCATTTTATTTTAAATTTATACCTAATATATACGTTTCATTAGAGTTTGGTCTAGAGGAATCTGGCTTCCTGATCTTAACTTCCATAAAATG
>CAJJAM010000005.1 GCA_905182235.1 SAR86 cluster bacterium SAR86B
GAAATTTTCAATGGAATATTCAACCTTATCTAATAGATCTATCATTTGTGCATTATCTCTATCTTGTATACCACTTATATTGGGGGCCATATCAGATAAAACAATATCAAAAGGTAAAATAGTACTCTCAAAGTCTTTGGCTTTAAGATCAATAATTGATTTATGAATAAATGAAGTTCCTTCAATTGCCTTCATTTCTTGTAAATCTACTCCGACAACTTTTCCTGTTTTACCGACAAATTCTTTACTAACTTGAGACCATCCTCCTGGGAAAGATCCTAGATCTAAAACTGACATTCCCTTTTTCAGGAAGTGATCTTTTTTTTGTAATTCTTTAAGTTTTAAAGCAGATCTGGATCGGTAACCTTCTAATTTAGCTTTTCTTGAGAAAGAATCTCCATCACGATAGTTTGATTTAGACTTCTTACCCAACTCTTAAATATACTTAACATTGATAATTTCATATTCCTTAGTGCCACCAGGGGTTTCAACTTTCACTGTATCACCTTCAAATTTACCAATTAAACTCTTTGCAACTGGAGAAATCACTGAGATTTTTCCTTTTTTAATATCTGCTTCATCAGCACCAACTATCTTGTATGTTAGCTGACTTGAATCAGAAAAATCTTCAATCAATACTGTTGTACCAAAAATTACTTTGTCAGACGGCACTATCTTACTTAAATCTATGACTTGTGAATTAGAAAGTTTAATTTCAATATCTTTAATTCTGGCTTCAATAAGAGATTGTTGTTCTTTAGCTGCATGATATTCAGCATTTTCTTTTAAATCTCCAAATTCTCTAGCTGTAGCTATAGCATCTATGACAGACGGCCTTTCTTCAAATTTTAATCTTTGAAGTTCTTCTTTTAAAAGGGCTTCCCCCTCCAATGTCATTGGATGCATAATATTATTTTTCTAGTCTACCATGAAGATCTTGAAGTCGTTCAACCCCCCAAGAATCCTTATTTCTTACAACGGCACAGACGGCCTTTCCACCTTCAATGGTAGTCGTGCAATAAATTTTTTCTTCTAGGGCTGTTCTTCTTATAGAAGCAGAATCTAAAATAGATTGCCTTCCTTCTGTTGTATTGACTATTAAATTCACTTCTTTATTTTTCATTAAATCTACGATGTGGGGTCGGCCTTCAGCAACTTTTTTAACTATTTCCACCGGAATACCTTCATTCATTATAATTCTTGCAGTTCCTTTAGTGGCGATTAGTTTAAAACCAAGCTGATGAAATTCTTTAGCTAACGAACCTAAGACGTTTCTATCAGAGTCTCTGACGCTTAAAAATACTGAGCCTTCTTGAGGAATTTTTTCTCCAGCTCCTAATTGAGCTTTGGCATAAGCTTCAGAGAAAGTCTGCCCAACTCCCATGACTTCTCCAGTTGATTTCATTTCAGGCCCTAAAATAGGATCTACTCCAAGAAATCTGGCAAAAGGAAGAACAGCCTCTTTGACTGAAAAGTAATCTGGAATTATTGGCTCAAGGAATCCCTGTTCTTCTAAACTGATTCCAGCCATGCATCTAGCTCCTATCTTAGCCATAGATTTTCCAATGCATTTTGAAACAAAAGGTATTGTTCTAGAGGCACGAGGATTAACTTCTAATATAAATATCTCATTATTTAGTATTGCTACTTGTACATTAATTAACCCTATGGCTTTTATCTCTAATGCTATGTTCTTAACTAAATCACTCACCTGCTCAATAATGTCTTTATCTAAACTGTAGGGTGGCAAGGAGCAAGCTGAATCCCCTGAGTGAATACCTGCCTGTTCTATGTGCTGGAGTATGCCTCCTATAACCACATTCGTACCATCACATACAGCTTCAATATCCAGTTCTGTAGCTTGATTTAAGAATCCATCCAACAAGACCGGGCTATTCTCACTTGCTTGCACTGCATCAATTAAATACTTCTCAAGATCACTCTTCTTGTAAACTATTTCCATTGCTCTTCCGCCAAGAACGTAAGAAGGTCTAACAACCAAAGGGAAGCCAACTTTTTCTGAAACTTCCATGGCTTCTTCGAGATTTGTAGCCAAACCATTCGGGGGTTGTTTCAATTTTAATCTGTTAACAAATTCCTGAAATCTACCTCTGTCTTCTGCAAGATCTATAGAATCTGGTGAAGTTCCTAAAATAGGAACTCCATTTCTTTCAAGTTCTTCAGCTAATTTTAGAGGGGTTTGGCCTCCGTATTGAACTATTACTCCGTCTGGTTTTTCAAGTTCGGTTATTGCCAAAACATCTTCTGCAGTTATTGGTTCAAAGTACAAACGATCTGAAACATCATAATCTGTTGAAACAGTCTCCGGGTTGCAGTTAACCATTATTGTTTCGTACCCTTCTTCTCTCATTGCGATTGATGCATGCACACAACAATAATCAAACTCTATACCTTGGCCAATCCTGTTTGGACCTCCGCCTAAAACCATTATCTTTTTATTATTAGTTGGCAGTGACTCGCATTCTTCTTCGTAAGTTGAATACATATAAGCTGTTGAAGATTCAAATTCAGCTGCACAAGTATCGACTCTTTTAAATACTGGCGAAACAAGTAATTCTTTTCTTTTATTTCGCACTTCAAGTTCGTCAACTTGCAATAAGGTTGCAAGTCTTGAGTCAGAAAAACCTTTTTTCTTTAATGACAACATGTTGTCGTGATCTAAATCATTTAATGTCAACTCTAAAACTTTCTTTTCTTCTAGAACCAAGTCCGATATCTGATAGATAAACCACGGGTCTACTTTGCATAAATTAAATACATCCTCTTCACTCAGCCCTGCTCTTAAGGCATCAGCTAAATACCAAAGTCTATCTGGACTTGGTTTGGCTACCTCTTGTTTGAGGAATTCTAAATCCCCTTCATCATGATTGTAGATTTCATTTAATCCATCTCTTCCGGTTTCAAGCCCTCTAATAGCTTTTTGCAATGATTCTTGAAAAGTCCTTCCAATGGCCATTACTTCTCCAACTGATTTCATTTGAGTAGATAATATAGGTTCTGCTTGTGGAAATTTCTCAAAATTAAATCTTGGTATTTTTGTTACAACGTAGTCAATTGAAGGTTCAAAAGATGCCGGTATTATTCCTCCAGTAATGTCGTTCTTTAGCTCATCAAGGGTGTAGCCAACGGCTAGTTTTGCAGCTACTTTTGCTATGGGAAAGCCTGTAGCTTTTGAAGCCAAAGCAGATGATCTTGAAACTCTGGGATTCATTTCAATGACCAACATCTCACCATCTTCTGGATTTACAGTGAACTGAACGTTTGAGCCCCCTGTCTCTACCCCTACTTCTCTGAGGATATCAATTGAAGCATTTCTCATTCGTTGATATTCCTTATCCGTTAAAGTTTGAGCAGGTGCAACAGTAATTGAATCCCCGGTATGAATTCCCATTGGGTCAAGATTTTCAATACTGCAAACAATAATGCAGTTGTCATTTTTGTCTCGTACAACCTCCATTTCATATTCTTTCCATCCACCCAAATATTTATCTATGAATACTTCTGAGGTAGGAGATAAATCAAAACCTCTAAGGCAGATTTCAAGAAACTCTTCTTTGTTGTATGCAATACCTCCGCCTGATCCGCCCATTGTAAAATTTGGTCTTAATACACAAGGGAATCCAATCCTGCCCAAGATCTCATGAGCTTGATCAACATCATGAGCCAGTTCAGCTTGAGGAACATTCAAACCTATTCTTCTCATGGCTTTTGCGAATAGATCTCTATCTTCTGCCTTATCTATGGCTTCTTTAGAAGCTCCAATCATTTGGACATTATGTTCCTCTAAAATGCCTCTGCTGTCCAAATCTAAAGCAGCATTTAAGGCCGTCTGCCCACCCATAGTGGGAAGCAAGGCATCGGGTTTTTCTTTCTTTATTATCTTTTCAATTGTTTCCCAATGAATGGGCTCAATATAAGTCGAATCAGCCATGGAAGGATCGGTCATAATGGTTGCTGGATTGGAGTTAATTAAAATAACTCTATAACCATCTTCTTTCAGAGCCTTGCAAGCTTGAGCTCCTGAATAATCAAACTCACAAGCCTGACCAATGACTATAGGACCAGCCCCTATGATTAATATGGACTCTATATCGGTTCTCTTAGGCATCTTTATTTCCCATATTTTTTATAAATTTCTTAAAAAGATAGATTAAATCATGAGGACCAGGGCTCGCTTCAGGGTGACCTTGAAAACTAAATGCCTTAAAACTTTCGTGTTCAATTCCCTGAATGGTTCCATCAAACAAGGATTTGTGTGTAACTTTAAGCGAATTTGGAAGACTCTCCTCGTCAACTGTAAAGCCATGATTTTGACTTGTCACATAGACTTTATTGGTTGATAAATCTTGAACAGGATGATTTGCTCCGTGATGGCCAAACTTCATCTTTTTAGTTTTTGCTCCAAATGCTAAAGACAACAATTGATGCCCCAAACAAATACCAAAGATTGGAATTCTTAACTCTGCAATCTCTCTAATGGTATCTATAGCATAGCCGCAAGGCTCAGGATCACCGGGTCCATTTGAAAGGAACAAACCATCGGGTTTTAGGGAAAGAATCTCCTGATAATCTGTTTTAGCAGGAACGACTTCTACTTCACAACCTTGGTCCACCAAAAGCCTGAGAATATTCTTCTTCACTCCAAAATCAAGCGCTACTACTTTGTATTTTTTATTTACTGGGCTGCTGAGCCAGCTGCCTTCAGACCAATTGTATTGCTTCTTTGTGCTAACTTCTGCTGCGAGATCTTGTCCGCCTAGTCCGCCAAAACTATTAGCAAACTCAATTGCTTCATCTTCGTCAATGTCAGGAAGAGAAATTATGGCAGCAGATTGGGCCCCTTTTTTTCTTATTAATCTTGTTAATTTTCTGGTATCTATATCGGCTATAGCGACTGTATTCCTAGAAATTAAGAATTCTTTTAAATCCTTTTCTTTTCTCCAGTTGCTGGACTTGAAGGGGTAATCGCGAATTATGAGTCCCGAACACCAAACATCATCCGATTCAAGATCTTCAGTATTTATCCCCGTATTTCCTATGTGAGGATAAGTTAAAGTAACAATTTGGTTCTTATAAGAAGGGTCTGTTAAGATTTCTTCGTAACCCGTCATGGCAGTATTAAAAACAACCTCACCTTTGGTTTTTCCTTCTGCTCCAATACTTGTACCACTAAATATAGTGCCATCAGCCAAAGCTAAAATAGCCTTAGATTCGGATTTCATTAGAAGGATGGTGGTTTAAAATTGATGAAAAAAAAGCGAACCAGAAGAAAATCTGAAATTCGCGTTTATGTTTTTTAAAGCCATTTGGCATTAAAACCGCACTATAATAAAACAATGGAATGATGTCCATTTAAAAAACTAATATTAGTAAGATTAATTTATAAAATGATAAAAACAAAAGAAGAAATTAATGGAATGCGCATAGCAGGACAGCTTGCTGCAGAAGTTTTAGAAATGATTACGGCTTTTGTGGTTCCAGGAACTTCGACAGAAGAATTGGACCAAAGGTGTCATGATTATATTGTTAATACACAAAGTGCCATTCCAGCAAACGTTGGCTATAAAGGGTATGAAAAGACAGTCTGTTCAAGTGTAAATCAGGTTATCTGTCATGGAATTCCTAGTAAAGATAAGGTTCTTAAAAATGATGACATCATTAACATTGATGTAACAGTCTTAAAAGATGGCTGGCACGGAGACACATCAAAGATGTTTACGGTGGGGAAATCAAAACCTCATAACGAGAGATTGGTTAAGATCACTCAAGAATGTCTTTATAAGGCAATAGACGTCGTTAGACCTGGTGCCTTTTTAGGAGACATTGGCAATGCAATTCAGACTCACGCAGAAAATAATCACTACTCTGTAGTAGAGGAATATTGCGGTCACGGAATAGGTAAGATTTATCATGACGAGCCTCAAATATTGCATTATGGTCAACCGGGTACCGGTCTAGAGATAAAAGAAGGAATGTGCTTTACCATAGAGCCAATGATAAATTTAGGTACAAAATACACCAAGACTCTATCTGATGGGTGGACCGTAGAGACTCAAGATGGAAGGAATTCTGCCCAATGGGAACACACACTTGCCGTTACTGAAACAGGCTGTGAAGTTCTGACAAGAAGAAAAGAAGAAAGGTTCTAAGAACCTCTATTTTTAATGAATGAAATCTTCTCTCAGGCTAACAATGAGAACAACTTAAAGATACAAGAGCAATTTAACAATTGGCTTACAGGGGGCAGAGGCAGGCAAGTCAAAGGTATAGCAAATTTCTTAGAGATGAGATCGAATCTTTCAGACTCTCTGTTGAGGGACATTTGGACAGAACTAGGTTTAGAAACAGTCAATGATCTAGCATTATTTTCTGTAGGGGGTTATGGAAGATCAGAACTTCACCCCTTCTCAGATATCGATCTACTAATTCTTAGTCAGAATACTCTTGGCAGCGGTGATGAGGCAGCGGTAACAAAATTTATAAGCCATTTATGGGATATTGGATTTGACGTTGGTCATAGCGTCAGGACTGTAAAAGAGTCAAAAATACAAGCTAGATCAGATATTAGGACAATGACCAACATGCTTGAATCCAGATTAATATCAGGTGATATGAACATGGAGTCTGAACTCTTTAAAATCTTAGAAGTAAAAAATCTCTGGCCTGAAAAGAAATTCTTTGAAGCTAAATATGATGAGCAAACAGAGCGTCATACAAAATTTCATAACACAGAATATAATTTAGAACCCGATGTAAAATCTTCTCCTGGTGGATTGAGAGACATTCATACAATTGATTGGTTGTTAAAAAATTATTCAAGAAATACTCAAAAAGGTAATCTGGACCTATTCAACATTGTTACGCCTTTCGAAAGGAATGAACTTAAAAAAGCTAAATACTGGCTCTGGATTATAAGGTACCTCCTCCACTTGGAAGCCAATAGAGAAGAAGATAGGTTGTTGTTTGAATACCAAATTTCAATAGCCAAGAAACTCTTTCCCACGATAGAAAATCCTAATTCAGCTGCTGAAAAGCTAATGCATAGGTATTATCGATCCGCTTTAACCATATCAGAAATTAACTCAACGGTTATTCAGTCTTTTAAAGAGAATCTCTATAGAACAAAGTTTAGTAGAAAGAAAGATATTGATAATAACTTTTATCAAAAAAATGACCTCCTGTGCTTAAAGAGATCTGATGGATTTAAAAAGAACCCATCCTTACTTCTCGATCTCTTTGTGCAATTAGCCGAACATCCTAAACTTCATGGCATAGAATCACGAACTCTTCGCATCTTAAAAGAAGATAGAGATCTCATTAACTCTGAATTTAGAAAAAAGAAAAAGAATATAAATCTTTTCCTAAAGCTCATAAGGTCTGAACGACTCATGGTAACTCAATTAGAGAAAATGAAAGAGCTAGGAATCTTAGGTAGATATTTACCGGAATTTGGAAGAATCACTGGCCAAATGCAATATGATCTTTTTCATATCTATACTGTTGATGCCCATACATTGCAGGTTCTTAGGAATATGAGGCGAATGCTTTTGGGAACCTCTTCAGATCTATACCCTTTGGCGTCAAAAATTATTAAAAACCTGCCTAAAATAGAAATTCTTTATATAGCAGGCCTTTATCATGATATTGGCAAAGGTCGTGGTAAAGATCATTCGACCTTAGGCACAACGATAGTGAGAAGATTCTGCAAAAGCCATGATATAAATAATGTTGATAGGAATTTAATAGAGTGGCTTGTTATAAATCATTTATTAATGTCAAAAACATCACAAAAAGAAGATCTATCTGATCCTTCTGTAATTAGAAATTTTGGGGAAATGATTCAAAGTCAAAAGAACCTTGATTACCTTTATTGTTTGACGGTAGCGGATGTGAGTGCAACAAATCCAGATCTATGGAATTCTTGGAACTCAACGCTTCTAGGAGAGCTCTACTCAAAAGCATCAAACTTTCTTGGAAACAAAGAAGAAAGAAACGAGTCAACCAATTTAAAAATGGCACGAAATACTCTTTTAAAAGAAAAAGAAATAAATGAAAAAGATCTGCAAGCTTTGTGGAAGAACTTCTATTCAAATTATTTTGAAAGCTTCGAAGCCAAAGAACTTGTGGAGCATGCCCATATTCTTCTAAAAACAAAAGATTCTACAAAAGTTGAATTGTTTGAAGATGAAAAAGGGAATACAACTCTAATTATTCACACAAAAGACAGGCCAAATGTTTTTGCAGCAACAATAGGTGTCTTAGACTCTGAAGATATCAATTTTTTGGATGCAAAATTATTTGGAATGAAAAATGGTTTTTGCTTTGATTGTTTAAAAATCTCTGATGGAAATGGAAATGCTCTTTCAAAAAAAGGAGATAAAATAAAGAAGATAAAAGATAAACTTATAAAATCCCTCGATGCAGAAGATTTAATTCCCAAGTTAGTACAAAAACGTCTTCCAAAAAATCTAAAGCATTTCAATCTTAAGACTTCAATTAGTGTGAAGCACGATATGACCAACAGGTGGACTCAGATAGACCTAAGAACCAAAGACAGACCTGGGATCTTGGCCAATGTCAGTAAAGTATTTGTAGAACATGGGGCAGTAATAAAAAAAGCCAGGATTGCAACTTACGGAGAAAGAGCCGAAGATAGATTTTGCATATCTTCGAAGGAAGATACTCCTTTTATAAAAAAAGAAGAATTGAATCAACTAATAACTGATTTAGAAAAATCACTTAAAATTTAAGAAAAATTGAACCATAAATTAGAAACACTGTCTGAATATCCTTTTTTTCATTTAAATGAATTATTAAAAAGGACAAAGCCAAAAGGAGATTTCCCTATTAATCTATCAATAGGGGAGCCAAAAAATACTCCGCCAAGAGAAGCTCTTTCTTTACTGAATGAATACTCGGAATTACTGTCTCAATATCCCACTACTAAAGGAACTTCAGAGCTCAGAGAGTCATATGTTAAATATCTAAATAGAAGATTTGACGTAATTAGCCCAGTCGATCCAGATAAAAATGTTCTTCCAGTTAGTGGGACCAGAGAAGGAATTTTTTCCTTTATTCAAGCCACTCTAGATACTAGCAAAAAAA
>CAJJAM010000006.1 GCA_905182235.1 SAR86 cluster bacterium SAR86B
GAGGTTCCTTTAGCTGAAATGTTTGGATATGCAACAGATATTAGGTCTGCCTCTCAAGGTAGGGCTACCTTTACAATGGAACCTCTGAAATATTCAGAAGTGCCTTCAAATGTTGCGGAGGCAATCATAAATAAAAACGATTAATTGGATAGAAGCGCTAAAATAGCAAAAAACCCTATTTTATCTAGGTTTTTTCTATATTTCGGTTGACACAATGTGGTCACAAAACTAGAATCAGCGCTCGTTTTGTTGGAGAGGCTCAAATCTTAGAAATTTCTAGATAAGGGCTTTATTTATTAATAGACCAACCTACTTAGTAGGTGAGGTTTTTTTACGCTCTAAAAAAAAAGAGTAAAAGGTTAAAATGCAGAATCAAAGCATCAGAATTAGACTTAAAGCTTTTGATCATAAGCTTATCGATAAATCTGCTAGAGAGATTGTCGAAACGGTTAAACGTACGGGTGCAAAAGTGAAAGGACCTATTCCAATGCCTGTTAAGAAACACAAAACAACCATCTTAATCTCCCCACACAAAGACAAAGACGCCAGAGACCAATACGAAATTAGAACCCATAAACGAACATTAGATATCCTAGAACCTTCAGAGAAGACCCTCGATGCTTTAACAAAATTAGAGTTATCAGCAGGTGTTGTTGTGCAAATAAGTTTGGATGAGATGAAATAATCATGACCATAGGTTTAATAGGCAAAAAACAAGGAATGACTAGAGTCTTCACACCGGAAGGTGATGCCGTATCTGTAACAGTAATTAGCGTTCAGCCAAATACAATTACGCAGATAAAATCAGATGAAATTGACGGTTATTCTTCAGTCCAAGTCACGACAGGTAGCAAGAAAGAGAAGCATTTAACTAAACCTCAATTAGGTCATTTTAAGAAGAATTCTATAAATCCAGGAGAGGGTTTGTGGGAATTCAGAGTAACCTCTGATGAAATAGCAGACCTTGAAGTGGGCAATGATTTATTCTTAGAGCAATTTGAAGAAGGTCAATCTGTTGATGTTTCAGGTACATCAAAAGGTAAGGGATTTCAAGGAACCGTAAAGAGATGGAACTTCCAGATGCAAGACGCCACTCATGGAAATTCAATTTCTCACAGAGCGCCAGGCTCAATCGGTCAGTGTCAGACGCCAGGCAAGGTATGGAAGGGAAAGAAAATGTCAGGCCATATGGGAGATGAAAGAAAGACCGTTCAGAATTTAAAAATAACTTCTATAGATCAAGAGAATAACTTGTTGCTTGTTAAAGGGCCAATTCCTGGATCCAGAGGGTCAAACATCATTTTAAAACCAGCAATTAAATAGACTAATGGAAATTCAAGTTTTAAATCAGAATGGATCACAAGATTCCAAAATTGAATTACCAGAGAGCATTTTTGGTCAAGCCTTTAATGAAGACTTAGTCCATCAACTAATCACAACTTATATTTCAAATAGTCACCAAGGCACTAAAGGCCAAAAGAATAGAGCCGCAGTAAGAGGTGGGGGAAGGAAACCTTGGAAACAAAAAGGAACTGGTAGAGCTCGAGCAGGTACAATTAGATCGCCTATATGGAAAGGCGGAGGTGTTACTTTTGCACATACTTACCAAGACATTAAACCCAAGAAGATAAATAGAAAAATGTACAGATCTGCCATGAGATCTATCTGGTCTAAACTGGCAGAAGAAGAAAAAATAATAGCTATTAATGATATATCTATAGACTCACCTCCAAAATCTTCACAAGTAAAATTACTTTTATCAAATCTTGGTCTCGAGTCAGCCTTGGCTGTTCTACCAAATGAAAACGAAATATTGTCTCTAGCTTCAAAAAATTTAAACGAATTTAATGTACAGACAATCAGTTCTATTGATCCTTCTTTGTTATTTAAAGCGAAGAAAGTCTTGATCACTTCAGAAACTCTTGAATCTCTTAATAAAGTTTTATCGTAATGAGAAACGATTTATATAAAATTATTAAAACTCCTTACTTGACTGAGAAGGTCTCGTCACTCATGGGATCAAATAACCAGTATGCTTTTAAAGTAGATATCAATGCTACAAAATTACAAATTAAGCATGCAGTAGAAGGCTACTTTTCTGTAAATGTTGAAAGCGTAAATGTGATTAAAGTAAAAGGAAAGACTAAGAGATCTAAATTTAGAATAAGAAAGAAATCAGATTGGAAAAAGGCCTATGTAAAATTGGCCGAAGGTCAATCAATAGAGGTTGGAATAGAATAATGGCTACTCAAATAAAAAAATCTAAACCTACTTCTCCTGGGCGCAGGTTCCGATCATGGGTATCTAGGGATGACCTCCACAAAGAAGGTCCTTATGCACCTCTTTTAGAACCAAAAAAACAAAAATCAGGTAGAAATAATCAAGGCAGGATAACTACTCGTCACAGAGGCGGTGGGCACAAGAGGCATTACAGAATTATAGATTTTAAACGCACAAAAGATTCAATTCCTGCAAAAGTTGAGACTATAGAATATGATCCTAATCGCTCTGCAAATATTGCTTTGCTTCTGTATGCAGACGGAGAAAGAAATTACATTATTGCTCCTGAAGGTTTAAAGGCAGGTGATAATATTCAATCAGGACCTGATTCGCCTATTAAGCCAGGAAATGCATTAAGCCTTAAGTTAATGCCTCTTGGAACAGTGGTTCATTGTGTAGAACTTTTTCCAGGCAAGGGTGCACAAATGATAAGAAGTGCCGGATCCTCTGCACAAATACTTGCTGTAGAAGGAAGGCATGTCACTCTAAGATTAAGAAGTGGTGAAGTTAGAAGAGTTCTATCTGATTGTAAGGCTACCATTGGATCTGCATCTAATACAGAGCATTCTTTAAGGTCAATTGGAAAGGCTGGAGCTAAACGTTGGATGGGAATAAGACCAACTGTAAGGGGAGTAGCAATGAACCCTGTAGATCACCCTCATGGTGGAGGTGAAGGCAAAACATCAGGTGGTAGACATCCTGTAACTCCTTGGGGTGTTCCAACAAAAGGATTTAGAACAAGAAAGAAAACAAAGAGTACAAACAAGATGATTGTGCGTCGTAGATATCAATAATTATTATGCCTAGATCGTTAAAAAAAGGACCATTCATAGATTTACATCTTCAAAAGAAGGTGGATAAAGCTATTTCTGAGAACGACAAGAGGCCTATTAAGACATGGTCTAGAAGATCAATGGTTTCTCCAGATATGGTTGGTTTAAACATTGCTGTTCATAACGGCAGGCAGCATGTCCCTATTTTCATACAAGAAGACATGGTTGGACATAAATTAGGTGAATTTGTTTTAACAAGAACTTTTAGGATGCATTCTGGAGACAGGAAGTAATCTTTTATAAATTATGAATGAAGTAAGTGCTAAATTAAGAAGTGCAAGAATTTCTGCTCAAAAAGTTAGATTGGTTGCAAATCAAATCAGAGGAAAGCACGTGGAAGAAGCATTAGGCATATTAACTTTTGCTCCACAGAAATCTGCTCACATAGTAAAAAAAGTTCTAGAGTCAGCAATTGCAAACGCCGAACATAATAATGGACTAGATGCAGATTCTTTATTTGTTTCAAGTATTGCTGTCGATGAAAGTTTTACAATGAAAAGAGTTAGGCCAAGAGCTAGAGGTAGAGCAGATCAATTCTTTAAACGTAGTTGTAATATAGCCTTAACAATAAAGGAAAAGGTTTAGTAATGGGACAAAAAGTACATCCAATAGGATTTAGATTAGGAATAACAACTCAGCATTCTTCTAATTGGTATGCAGAGAAATCTCAATACACAGAAAATCTTCTGAAAGATATTGAAGTTAGAGAGCATTTATCAAAAAAACTAGCACACGCCTCTGTTAGTCGCATAGAAATAGAAAGAACTGCAGATAATGCAAGAGTCTTAATTCACACAGCAAGACCAGGAATTGTTATAGGGAAGAAAGGTGAAGACATAGATAAAATGCGTGAGGATATTACTAAAAGAATGGGCATTCCTGTAACACTGAGTATTCAAGAAATAAGAAAACCAGACTTAGATGCAAAGTTGTTAGCTGAAAGTGTAGCTCAACAACTAGAGAGAAGAGTTATGTTTAGAAGGGCCATGAAAAGAGCAGTTCAAAATTGCATGAGACAAGGTGCTCAAGGTGTAAAAATAAGAGTTGCAGGCAGACTGGGCGGCGCTGAAATTGCTAGAGCAGAAATTCAAAAAGAAGGAAGGGTTCCTCTTCATACCTTAAGAGCTGATATTGATTATGGTTTAGCTGAGGCTAATACTACATATGGAGTTATAGGAGTAAAGGCTTGGGTTTTCAAAGGAGAAGTGCTTGCTCCCTCTACTAAAGAAGGATCAGAATAAGGTAAAAAAATGTTTCAACCAAAAAGAACTAAATATAGAAAGCAACAAAAAGGTAGAAATACTGGTAATGCTGAGCGCGGTTCTACTTTGAGCTTTGGCACTTTCGGTCTTAAAGCTACCACTAGAGGTCAGCTTACATCTAGACAGATAGAAGCTGCAAGAAGAGCCATGACAAGAAAAGTTAAAAGGGGAGCAAAAATTTGGATAAGAGTATTTCCTGACAAGCCCATAACGAAAAAACCTTTGGAAGTTAGACAAGGAAAGGGAAAGGGAAATGTTGAATATTGGGTTTGTCCCATTAAGCCCGGAAAAATTTTATACGAAATGGAAGGAGTTGACGAAGAGCTAGCTAAAGAAGCGTTTGCTCTTGCTTCAGCAAAGATGCCTGTACGCACAACTTTTGTAAGGAGAGTTTAATATGGCTAAAGAAAGTATTTTAAGCAGATTGAGAAGCAAACCTGAAGAAGTCGCAGATGAAGAAGGTAAATTGCTAAAGGAACTTATGGAATTAAGAGTACAAAATGCTCAAGGCCAATTGAAAGAGACGCATAAGATTAGAGAAGTTAGGAAATCTATTGCTCAATTAAAAACCCTATCTAAAGAACAAGAAGAAATAAATAACAATGACTGATCAGATAGCCAGAACAGCAACAGGACTTGTCATAAGTTCAGTGAGGGATAAGACAATCACTGTAATTATTGAGAGGACAATCAAACATCCTTTGTACAAAAAGATTTTAAGAAGATCTACAAAGATTCATGCGCATGATCAAGAAAATCAATGCGAAGATGGCGACTTAGTGACCATTAAAGAATGTAGGCCTATCTCCAAAACTAAATCTTGGGATTTAGTTAGTATTGAGAAGAAAAATCAAAAGATAAATTAATAAAAATGATTCAAGAACAAACATACTTAGAAGTAGCAGACAACAGCGGTGCTAGGAAATTGATGTGCATTAGGGTTCTTGGAGGATCCAAGAAGAGGTACGCTAAAGTAGGCGATGTTATCAAAGTGACCATTAAAGAGGCTATTCCAACTGGAAGAGTAAAAAAGGGTGAAGTGGTAGATGCAGTAGTCGTGAGAACTAAAAATAAGTTACGTAGATCTGATGGATCTTCAATTAGATTTGATGATAATGCAGCAGTTCTAATTAATGCTCAAAAACAGCCAATTGGCACTCGTGTTTTTGGACCGGTTTCAAGGGAATTAAGAACTGAAGATTTTATGAGAATAGTTTCTCTTGCTCCAGAAGTTCTATAAAAACTATGAATAAGATTAAAACAGGCGATTCAGTAATAGTTATAGCTGGCAAAGATAAAGGTAAACAAGGTTCTATTACTAAGATTCTTGGCAATGGCAGGTGTTTTGTATCTGGCGTACAAATGGTCAAGAGGCACACTAAGCCGAATCCACAAGCCGGTATAGCTGGTGGTGTTGTAGAACAGGAAGCTTCCATTAATGTTTCTAATATTTCTATCTTCAATCCTAGCTCAAAGAAAGCAGACAAAGTTTCTATCAAGATACTTGAAGATGGATCAAAAGTGAGGGTCTTTAGATCTTCAGGTGAGGAGATTAAATAATGATTTCTCTTAAAGAACATTATACAAATACAGTGGTTCCTGACTTAAAAGAGAAATTAGGCCTTTCTTCTATTATGTCCGTTCCTAAAGTTACTAAAGTAACTCTAAATATGGGAGTGGGAGAGGCTATTAATGACAAAAAATTGTTAGAAAAAGCTGTTGAAGATTTAACGTTAATAGCAGGTCAAAAACCTTTGGTTACAAAAGCGCGAAAGTCTGTTGCAAATTTTAAGCTAAGAGACGGTATGCCTATAGGATGTAAAGTGACATTAAGAGGCGACAGGATGTATGAATTCTTGCAGCGTCTTTTAGGAATAGCCATCCCCAGGGAAAGAGATTTCAGAGGATTGGAAGTAAAGTCGTTTGATGGAAGAGGAAATTTTACCATGGGTGTAAAGGAGCATATTATTTTCCCTGAGATAGATTATGACAAGGTAGATAAAATTAGAGGCATGGATATTTCAATAACAACTTCAGCTGATGATGACGCTTCTGGAGAAGCTTTATTAAGAGCAATGAAATTCCCATTTAAGAATTAGAGGATAGATATGGCTAAAACATCAATGATAGCGAGAGAAGAGCGAAGAAGAAAAACAGTTCTTCGTTTCGCTGAAAAAAGAGCGGCGCTGAAGGAAACTATCCGAAGCCCGAAATCTTCAGATGAAGAAAGAGAGCTGGCACAAATAAAGTTGCAAAAGCTCCCTAGGGATGCCAATCCAATAAGGATGCAAAGAAGATGCGCTATAACAGGAAGACCTCATGCTGTTTATAGAAAATTTGGTCTCGGAAGAAATAAACTCAGAGAATTAGCCATGAAGGGCGACATTCCTGGTCTAGTAAAATCAAGTTGGTAGGTTTAAAAAAATGAGTATTCAAGATCCAATAGCAAATCTTTTTTCTAGTATAAATAACGCGCAATCAAGAGCGAAAGAAAGCGTTGTTGTGCCTTCTTCAACTAAGAAGGTTGCTTTAGTGGAAATTTTAAGGAAAGAAGGTTATCTAGGAGCTTATTCAGTTTCAGAAGATACTAAACCGCAATTAACAATTAAATTAAGATATTTTGAAGGTTTACCGGTAATCAAACAGCTTAAAAGGTTGAGCAAGCCTGGTTTGAGAGAGTATTCAGGTTTTAAAGATCTACCGTCTGTAAACGGTGGTTTGGGTGTAGCAATTATTTCAACCAATAAAGGACTTATGACTGACCAACAAGCAAGAGAAGCTGAACTGGGTGGTGAAGTTATTTGTTCGGTATTTTAAAAAAATAAAATGGCAAGAACTTCAATAAAATCAATTCAAATACCTGAAGGAGTTACTTTAACTTCAGATCAGAATTTAATCACTGCCTCAGGAAAACTTGGTGAAATGTCTTTAAACCTCCATCAAGATGTAGACCTTGTTAAAGAAGATAGCAGTATCTCATTTCAACCCAATAAGAAGACTAAAGAGTCCTTAGCAATAACGGGTACGATGAGAGCGCTGTCTGTAAATTTAATGAAAGGTGTTTCTGATGGTTTTGAAAAGAAACTAGAAATAAACGGAGTGGGCTATAGAGCTAAACTCGCAGGTAATATTATAGAGTTAAGTCTGGGCTTCTCTCATCCAGTTAAACATGAATTACCTGATGGAGTTTCAGCTGAATTGCCTAGTAACACAGAAATAATTCTTAAATCAATGGATAAGCAGCTTGTAGGACAGGTGGCTGCTGAGATCAGAGATTATAGACCTCCTGAGCCTTACAAAGGCAAGGGTGTTAAATATGCTGAAGAAATAATTAAACGTAAAGAATCTAAGAAGGCCTAAAAATGAGTATCAAGAATATTAAAAGGCAAAAAAGGGCTTTAAAGACTAGATCAAAGATTAATTTATTAGAAAAAAATAGACTAACTGTATTTAGATCAAACAGTCACATATATGCGCAGATCATGATTAATGGTGGAGCAGATGTTGTTGCTACGGCATCTACAGTTGAATCGGCTGTAAAAGATAAAAATAATGGGAATTTAGAAGCCGCTGCTAAGGTAGGAAAGCTAATAGCTGAAAGAGCAATAGAGAAAGGCATAAAAGACGTTGCCTTTGATAGATCTGGTTACAAATTCCATGGCAGGGTGAAAGCACTAGCAGAGGCAGCAAGAGAGGCGGGTCTCTCATTTTAGTAAAGGAAAAATATGCAAAATACAGTAACAACTGATAATTTAGGCTCTGAAGTATTAGAAGAAAAATTAGTACAAGTAAACAGAGTAGCTAAAGTAGTTAAAGGCGGAAGAATTTTTGGCTTCACTGCCGTAACTGTCGTGGGAGATGGAAATGGAAAGATAGGTTTTGGCAGAGGAAAGGCGAGAGAAGTCCCTATAGCAATTCAGAAAGCACTTGATCATGCCAGAAGGAATATGATAAATATTGAATTAAAAGGAAATACTATTCAATATCCAATCAAATCAAAATTTGGGGCATCTGTAATCTTTATGAAGCCTGCAGCACCTGGTACAGGAATTATTGCTGGTGGTGCTATGAGAGCCGTCTTGGAATTAGCTGGCGTAAAGGATGTTTTAGCAAAATGTTATGGGTCTACAACTCCAGTTAATGTTGTTAGGGCCACTCTAAAGGCATTGAGTGAAATGGAATCCCCTGCACGAGTAGCAAAAAGGCTTGGGAAAGGGTAATAAAAATGGCAGATAAACAACTATCAGTAAAGCTAGTAAAGAGTTTCATAGGCTCAAAATCTTATCAAGAAAAAAGTGTAAGAGGTTTGGGTTTGTCAAAAATGGGGCAAGTTGTTTCAGTTTCAGATACACCTGAAAACAGAGGGATGATTAATAAAGCGATTCATCTATTAGAAGTAAATTAATTGAGGATATTTCTGTGGAACTAAATGAGTTAAGACCGAACCCTAAAAGAGTTCGTTCGAATAAAAGAATAGGAAGAGGCCCTGGAAGTGGTTTTGGAAAAACAAGCGGCAAAGGTCATAAGGGTATGAAATCTAGATCGGGCGGAAGAGTTCGTATAGGTTTTGAAGGTGGTCAAATGCCATTGCAAAAAAGAGTGCCTAAGTTTGGTTTTTCTTCTAGGGTAAATCGTTTTACAGAAGAAGTCAGATTGAGCTCTTTAGTTGGGTTAGGGAAAGAAGAAATTACTCTTCAAGTTTTATCTGAAGCAGACTTAATTAAAAACTCAACCAAGAAAGTAAAAATATTCCTGGATACCACTGAATGCACAAAGATGAAATTAACTGGTCTTAAAACAACTGTTTCAGTGAAGCAGTTGATTGAAGAAACCGGAGGTTCTGTAGAACAATAATCATGTCAGTCAATCCTTCAGCAATAGGACAAAACAAGGGGCTTTCTGAATTATGGAAGCGTCTAAGGTTTGTTCTTATGGCTGTAATTATTTACAGAATAGGTACTCATATTCCTATACCAGGTATAGATCCTGATAGGCTTTCAAATCTATTCCAACAGAATCAAGGAACACTTCTAGATCTATTTAATATGTTCTCAGGAGGTGCTTTAGAGAGAATGAGCATAATGGCCTTAAACATAATGCCCTATATCACCGCTTCAATTATTATGAGCCTTCTTGAAGGAACTACACCATCTTTAAAGAAACGTTTTCGTGAAGAAGGTGAAGAAGGTAGGCGCATGAGAACTAACTATGTACGCTGGGGTACAGTTGGTTTGGCATTAGTTCAAGCGACTGGCTTAGCTCTTGGTTTACAAAATCAAGGCCTAGCTTTAAATCCAGGTATGCTATTTCAGGTCTTAGCGGTCACTTCATTGGTAACGGGTACAGTTTTCTTAATGTGGCTAGGAGAGCTAGTAACAGAAAGGGGAATAGGGAATGGAATTTCCATCATTATTTTCTCAAGTATTGTTTCAGGACTGCCAAGAGCAGTTGGACAAGCTTTTGAAGGAGCAAGACAAGGAGATATTAATTTATTAATGCTTTTATCAATTGCTCTGGTTGCTATAGCAGCGATTGCTTTCATTGTTTGGGTAGAAAGAGGACAAAGAAGAATCACTGTTAATTATGCTAAAAGGCAACAGGGAAGAAAGATGGTACAAGGTCAAGCTTCTTATCTGCCAATGAAAATTAATCAAGCTGGTGTTATTCCGGCTATCTTTGCTAGTAGTTTATTATTATTTCCGGCTTCTGCATCAACTTGGTTTGGTCAAGGAGAGGGCTTTGAGTGGCTGCAAGAGATAGCTCTGGCACTCGGACCAGGACAGCCTCTTTACGTCATACTTTTTTCTGCTCTAATAGCTTTCTTCTGCTTTTTTTATACTGCATTGCAATTTGATCCTAAGGAAATATCTGAAAACCTTAGAAGGTCAGGTGCTTATATGCCAGGCATAAGACCAGGAGAGCATACAGCTGATTACATAGATGGTGTGATGACAAAACTCACAGTTTGGGGATCAGGATATTTAATTTTAGTTTGTTTGATGCCTCAATTCTTAATCGTTTCTGCGAATGTTCCATTTTATTTAGGAGGAACTTCACTGTTGATAGCCGTTGTTGTGGTAATGGATTTTATGGCACAAGTTCAGTCACATTTAATGTCCAATCAATACGAATCTCTGCTTAAAAAAGCTAATTTAAAAGGTTATGGGAATAATGCATTGGGTGGAAGGTAGGAGAAAATCATGAAAGTAAGAGCATCAATAAAAAAGATCTGTAGAGATTGCAAAATTGTAAAGAGAAAAGGAACTCTCTATGTAATTTGCAATACTGAACCCAGACATAAACAAAGACAAGGTTAGGAGAGAGATAATGGCTCGTGTAGCAGGTGTAAATATTCCAGACAATAAACATGCAGAGATATCCTTAACGTATGTTTTTGGCATAGGAAAAACAAGATCGTTAGGTATTTGTTCTGCTGTAGGAATAGATCCTGCAACTAAAATATCTGATTTAAACGAAGATCAATTAGAGGCAATAAGGGCAGAAATAGGAAAATTTGTCGTAGAAGGTGATCTTAGAAGAGACATAGCCACTAATATAAAAAGGTTAATGGATTTAGGAACAAATAGAGGAATCCGCCATAGAAGACATCTTCCGGTCAGAGGTCAGAATACTAAGAACAATGCAAGAACAAGAAAAGGCCCTGTCAGGCCAATAAGAAGGTAGGAATATGGTTACAAAAAAAGGTGCTAAGAGAAGAGTAAGTGAAGGAATTGCACATATACATGCTTCTTTCAACAATACATTAATAAGCATAACGGACAAGCAAGGCAATACAATTGCTCAATCCAGTGCAGGTGCTCAGGGTTTTAGGGGCTCACGTAAAAGTACTCCTTTCGCTGCTCAGAGAGCGGCTGAGTCTGTAGGTGAAAAAGTTAAGATGGTAGGAGTTGAAAGCTTAGAAATACAAGTAAGAGGACCGGGCTCTGGAAGAGAATCAGCTATAAGAGGCTTAAATTCAAAAGGTTTTAAAATAACAAAAATTACCGATGTAACGCCAATACCTCATAACGGTTGCAGGCCACCTAAGAGGAGAAGAGTCTAATGGCCAGATATATAGGACCTAAATGTAAGCTTTCTAGAAGGGAAGGCAGAGATCTGCTTTTAAAAAGCGGTATAAGAGCTCATGACACTAAATGTAAATCTGAAACAGTACCCGGCCAGCATGGCAGAAGCAGAAGACCTAGAATCTCTGACTACGGCGTACAGTTAAGAGAAAAACAAAAAGTAAGAAGAATCTATGGCGTTATGGAGAAGCAATTTAAGACTTATTACAAGCACGCTGCAAGAATGAAAGGCGTGACGGGTGATAATCTTTTACAAATACTTGAAAGCAGGCTAGACAATGTGGTTTATAGGATGGGTTTTGCTTCAACTAGAGCAGAAGCAAGACAACTAGTTAGTCATAAAGCAGTTTTGATAAATGATCAAAAGGTTAATATAGCTAGCTATCAGGTTGCCGAAGGAGACGTAATTACTTTATCAAATGGTGCTCAAGCTCAAGCAAGAGTTCAGCAGTCATTAGAAATCGCAAAAAACAGGGAAGAAATTGACTGGGTAGATGTCAATCCTTCTTTATTCACAGGAACTTTTAAATCATTGCCAGAGAGAGCTTCTTTAGATACTGATATTAATGAGAATCTAATAATTGAGCTTTATTCAAAATAATACTGAAGAGGAAAAAAATGACTGATAACTATGACATCATAAAAGACTTTTTAACGCCTACCGATATCTTGGTAGAAGAAGCTGGCCCTACTAGGTCCAAAATTATATTAGAACCTCTTGAGCAGGGATTTGGCCATACTTTGGGTAATGCCTTGAGAAGAATTATACTT
Organism: SAR86 cluster bacterium SAR86B; assembly: GCA_905182235.1. Taxonomy (GTDB): domain Bacteria; phylum Pseudomonadota; class Gammaproteobacteria; order Magnimaribacterales; family Magnimaribacteraceae; genus CAJJAM01. The sequence continues at coordinate 12,232 of CAJJAM010000006.1, forward strand.
TCATCTATGCCAGGAACGGCTGTTTCTGAAGTAAAAATAGACGGAGTACTCCACGAATACAGTACTTTAGAGGGAGTCCAAGAAGACGTAATAGATATACTTTTAAATTTAAAGGATCTTTCGGTCAGATTGCTTGAAGTTGAAGACGTTGAATTAACATTAAGCAAGAAAGGAAGCGGTAACGTAACTGCTGCTGATATTGAATTACCCGCTGGCGTTGAAATCGTAGACCCAGAGCACCACATAGCCACTTTAAATAGTGAAGGTTCTATCAATATGACCATGAAAGTTACAAGAGGAAGGGGTTTTGTAGCTGTGAAACCTCTTGATGAGGAAGAAGGTCAAGAAACAGGTCTTCTCCGTTTAGATGCTACTTACTCGCCTGTTAAACGTGTTACTTACCAAGTAGATAACGCAAGAGTAGAGCAACGCACAAACTTAGATAGACTGACTATTGACATAGATACCGATGGAACGCTGGATGCAGAAGAAATCCTAAGAATTTCAGCCACTATTCTACAACATCAGCTATCAGCCTTTGCTGAATTAGGAAGACTGGAAGAAGTTATAGAAGAAAAAGAAGAAGCAAAAATTGATCCTATAATGCTAAGACCAGTAGATGAACTTGAACTAACTGTTAGATCTGCTAACTGTTTAAAAGCTGAGAACATTCACTATATAGGGGACTTGGTTACGAGAATGGAATCTGACTTACTTAGAACTCCTAATTTAGGAAAAAAATCCTTGAATGAGATTAAAGAAGTGCTTCTTTCAAGAGGCCTGTCTTTAGGATTAATTTTAGATCATTGGCCACCAGAAACAAATTAAGACATTAATTAACTAAAAAAATGCGACATAGAAAAACAGGCAGAAAACTTAATAGAAATAGCCCTCAAAGAGCATCTCTTATGAAAGGGTTGGCAATTTCAATTATTGAGCATGAATCTGTAAAGACTACTTTGGCTAAAGCTAAAGAGATTAGAGGTTTTTTAGAACCTTTAGTTACCTTAGCAAAAAAGAACACAGTGGCCAATCAAAGGCTTGCTTATGCAAGATTGCAATCCAAAGAAGCAGTAGCTAAATTATTTGATGAATTAGGACCTCGCTATGTAGATAGGCCGGGCGGCTACTTACGTATAATTAAGAGAGGCTTTAGAGCAGGAGATAAATCTCCAGCAGCTCAAATTGAATTTGTTTTAAGCGAAACTGATTCTACCCAAGAAGATACTGCTGAAATAGAAGAAGCAGTTAGCTCTTAAGTTAGAAGCTTCTTTAGGTGCTTCCCTGTATGTGAAGTTTTCGAAGATATAATCGCCTCTGGTGTGCCTGAGGCTATAATTTGGCCTCCTCCAGATCCTCCTTCTGGTCCTAAATCAACGATCCAATCAGCTGACTTAATGACCTCCATATTGTGCTCTATGACGACAACAGTGTTTCCGTTATCCCTTAATCTATTTAGAACACCTAAGAGGAGCTCAACATCGTATATATGCAAGCCCGTGGTGGGTTCATCAAGTATGTATAGTGTATGGCTTAAAGAGCTTTTGGAGAGCTCTTTAGCTAGCTTAACTCTTTGAGCTTCTCCTCCTGACAGGGTGGTTGCTTGTTGACCTAAACTTACGTAGCCCAATCCAACATCTTGCAGTGTGCTTAGTTTTTTCTTGATGGAAGGAATGGCATTAAAAAATTCTAGAGAATCCTCTACGGTCATGCTTAAGACCTCAAATATATTTTTACCTTTATATTTAATATCTAATGTCTCGCGGTTATATCTTTTTCCATTACAAACGTCGCACTTCACATATATATCAGGAAGAAAGTGCATCTCCACTTTTATAACACCGTCTCCTTGGCACGATTCACATCTTCCTCCTTTTACATTAAAACTGAACCTGCCAATCTTATAACCTCTAGACCTGGCTTCTTGTGTGCCTGCAAACAACTCCCTGATTGGCGTAAATAAACCTGTGTAAGTTGCAGGGTTAGATCTAGGAGTTCTTCCAATAGGGCTTTGACTTATCTCTATAATCTTATCAATATCATCAATACCAGATATTTCTGCAAACGGCTTAGCATCAATATAGGAGGACCTGCCTATCTTATTGGATATTGCAGGTAAAAGAGTTTGATTAATTAAAGTTGATTTCCCTGAGCCTGAGACACCCGTAACACAAACAAACAAGCCTAAAGGAAGTTCTAAATCTACATTCTGTAAGTTATGACCTCTTGCACCTTTTAGTCTTATTATTTTATCTTTTGTTACCTTTTCTCTTTTTTCAGGCAGTGCAATAGATCTCTTTCCCGAAAGGTATTGGCCGGTTAATGATTTTTTTGAATTTGAAATATCTTTAACCGTTCCCTGTGCACAGATTTCTCCTCCGTGGACACCTGCTCCAGGGCCTACATCCACTATATGATCTGCAAACAGCATTGTCTCATGATCATGTTCCACAACAATCACAGAATTACCCAGGTCTTTTAATTTTTTGAGTGTCTTAAGGAGCTTTTCATTATCTCTTTGGTGCAACCCTATTGAAGGTTCATCTAAAATATAAGTAACTCCAACAAGACCTGCTCCAATTTGACTGGCCAACCGTATTCTTTGAGCCTCCCCTCCGCTCAAGCTTTCAGCACTCCTTTCTAAAGTTAAGTAGTTAAGTCCAACGTCTATTAAGAATTCCAATCTCTCTTTAATTTCTTTTACTATTCGATCAGCTATTTCTCTTTTAGTTCCTTCAAGATTCAAGATAGAGAAAAACTCAAAAGCTTCGTCTATGGTTAGGGCTGTTATATTTGGGAGAGAGTTATTAGCTATAAAAACATTACGCGCTTCCTCTCTTAGTCTAGTTCCTGAGCAAGATTGGCAGTTTCTTAGGCTAATAAGTTTAGATAGATAGTCGCGGACCCCATTTGAATCAGTTTCTTTGTAACGACGATTAATGTTAGTCATTACACCTTCAAAAGAGTAAATCCTTTCAACCAATTTTCCTCGTTTACTCCTCCAGCTAAAATCAACTGGTTCTCCTTTAGATCCTTCTAAGATCAGCTCTTTGATTTCTTCAGATAGCTTATCGAAAGGTTCATCTAATGAAAAATTATAATGATTAGATAAGCAGCGTAATAAATGATAATGATATTTATTGTTTATATCCCAGCCTACTATAGCCCCTTCGGAAATAGTGGCCGAAGGTTCATGAATTACTTTATCTACATCCACGTAAGGTTTCACTCCTAGTCCCTCACACTCTGAACAAGCGCCGGCTGGATTGTTGAAGGTAAACAGTCGTGGCTCTAGTTCTGGAATACTATATCCACATTGAGAACACGCCATCTTAGATGAATAGATACTTTCTTCTAAGTCTCCATTCATATCTGATATTTTTACCAACCCCTCTCCTAATGCCAGAGCATTTTCTAATGATTCTGAGAGCCGTAACCTAAAGTCATCATCCCTTACTTTTGGCATTTTTAATCTGTCAATAACTGCTTCTATAGAGTGTTTTTTATTCTTATTAAGTTTTGGGACATCATCAACATCAACGATTATTCCATTCACTCTTACTCTTACATATCCCTGTACCTTGAGCTCTTCAAAAACGTGAAGATGTTCACCTTTTTGTTCATTTATTAAAGGAGCTAAAATTGCAAACACAGTTTCCTTCGGAGTCTTCATTACTTGGTCACATATTTGATTTACGCTTTGACCTTCTAAAGAAATATTATGATCAGGGCATTTTGGTGTTCCAGCTCTAGCAAACAATAATCTCAAGTAGTCATAAATCTCAGTAACCGTTCCTACAGTCGACCTAGGATTATGTGAAGTAGTTTTTTGTTCTATGGATATGGCTGGTGATAATCCTTCAATGTGATCAACATCTGGCTTCTCCATCATTGACAGAAATTGCCTAGCATAAGACGAAAGAGACTCTACATACCGCCTTTGACCCTCTGCATAAAGAGTATCAAAAGCAAGGGAAGATTTTCCTGATCCTGAAAGACCAGTTATGACTACAATCTGATCTCGGGGGATGTCTACGTTTATATTTTTTAGATTATGTTGCCTAGCTCCACGAACTTTTATATGTTTCATTTTTAAAGAAAATTAAATGTTTTAGACCTTAACTTCAGAAAACTGATTATAATCCTTGTTGAAACAATTAACTTAAATAAGATACAAAACTGATATGGCAAGAAGTGGAATTAATAAAGTTATCCTGGTAGGTAACTTAGGTCAAGATCCAGAAATTAAATACACCGCTGGCGGTGCAGCTGTAACTACGTTAAGTCTAGCAACTTCTGAATCTTGGAAAGACAAAGACACTGGCACAGACCAAGAAAAGACAGAATGGCATAGAGTTGTTCTTTGGAGGCGTTTAGCTGAGATTGCAGGAGAGTACCTCAAGAAAGGCTCAAAGATTTATATTGAAGGTCAGCTCCAAACGAGGAAGTGGGAACAAGATGGCCAGACTCGTTATACGACTGAGGTTATTGGTCGGGACATGCAATTCTTAGACAGTAGAGGTTCTAGTTCTGATGGTTATGAAAAAAGCACTAAGCCTGGCGGAGAAGAAATATCTGAAGTACCAGATAGTGGTATAACTGATGATGATATTCCGTTTTAATACTTTTCAAATATTAATGAGGCATTAGTGCCCCCAAAACCAAAGCTGTTGCTCAAAACAGAATTAACTTCTAAATCCTTGTTTTCTTGAAGTATAGGAAATTCTTCTGCCCCTTCTGTAATTTTTTCTATGTTAATGGAGCCAACCAAGAATCCTTCTTTTACCATAATTAAGCAATAGATGGCTTCATGAACTCCTGCAGCACCAAGGGAATGCCCTGACAGCGATTTAGTTGAACTGATATAAGGAATGTCTTCTTTAAAAACAGATTTTATTGCCTGCAACTCAGTAAGGTCACCTGCAGGGGTGCTGGTTCCGTGAGCATTTATATAGTCTATCTTTTTATTGCCGCTCATCGTAAGGGCTATTTGCATGCAATTTCTTGCACCTTCTCCGGAAGGGCTAACCATATCTTGCCCATCTGATGTAGCTGCATAACCTGAGAGTTCGGCATAAATATGCGCTCCTCTTTTGGTAGCGTGCTCTTCTGATTCGAGGATTAGAGTTCCACCACCACCAGCAATTACAAACCCATCTCTATCTTGATCAAATGCTCTTGATGCCTTCTCAGGTTCATCGTTATATTTAGTTGAAAGGGCGCCCATGGCATCAAAAAGACTGGTTGTTCCCCAATGTTCAGCTTCTCCACCTCCTACAATCATAACGTCTTGTTTTCCTAATTGTATTTGCTCCATGCCTGTACCAATACAGTGGGCACTTGTGGAGCAGGCAGAGGAGATAGAATAATTGACTCCCTTAATACCAAAAGAAGTTGCTAAGTTAGCTGACACAGTACTGCCCATCGCCTTGGTTACCCTGTAAGGACCTATTCTTTTGAGCCCTTTAGTTCTTAAAATATCAGCTGAATCTATAGTATCTTCTGAAGAATTACCTCCAGATCCCATAATTATCCCTGTTCTATCATTAGACAACATCTTATCTGGTAGGTTCGCATCCTGTATTGCCTCCTTTGTGCTTATATATGCATAAGCTGCTGCCTCCCCCATAAACCTATAGACCTTTCTATCAATGCTTCCTTTAAGATCTAAGTTTTTGATTGAACCAGATATGTGGCTTCTTAGCCCCATGTCCTTATTAATCTCATTTAAGGTTATTCCTGATGATAAAGATCGAAGTGAATTAGTAACTTCTTGTGTGTTATTCCCTAAGCTAGAAACAATACCAAATCCTGTGACAACTACTTTTTTCATTTTTAAAACGAAGACGTATCTTCAAATAAACCGACTTTTAAACCTTTAGCCGTATATATTTCTCTTCCGTCCACTGACATAGAACCTTCGCCAATACCTACAGTAAGATCAAGGTTAATAACTCTCTTCATATTTATTTCAAAGGTAACTTTTTTTGCTGTAGGGAGAACTTGGCCAAAAAACTTAACTTCCGAAGAACCTAAGGCTCTTCCTTTTCCAGGTTTACCTAACCAGCAAAGGTAGAAACCAATAAGTTGCCACATTGCGTCAAGTCCTAAACATCCTGGCATTACAGGATCCCCTTTAAAATGACAATCAAAAAACCATAGACTAGGGTCTATATCAAGTTCAGCAAGTATTCTTCCTTTATTGTATTTACCTTTGCCGCTATCAATTTCTGTAATCCTATCAAACATCAGCATGTCCGGAGTAGGGAGTCTTCCGTTGGTTGGTCCGAAAAGATTGCCTTCAGCGCAATCAAGTATCTCTTCTTTTTCGTAACTCTTTTGTGGTGAAAATGCCTTCATTAAGATCTCACTTGGTCAGAATATGCTCATCATACAACAAACAAGCTTCGTTATCTGCTCAAGCTTCCCTTACTTTTATATCCCTGACTATGCTCATGAGTTGTGTTTTATAAATTGAATCAGGGAAGAGGGTGAGTTTGGTTAAACAATTATCAATATAAGAATCATGGGTTTTCTGTACCCCATTTAACGCTCCTGTAGATTTAATAATTTCTATAACTTGAGGCAAGTCGGAAGCATTTTTCGTCTGCATTAATTTAAGTATAGTTTCTTTATTTTTTTTAGAAGCTAATTGAATTGCACGTAAAAGAGGTAAAGTTATTTTTCCTTCTTGAAAATCCTTACCAATTTTTTTCCCAGTAGCTTTTTCATTTCCAAAATAATCCAGTAAATCATCTTGTATCTGAAAGGCAATACCTAGGGAATAAGCAAAATCTCCTGCTGATTCTACTTCCTCAAGAGAGGCTTCTGATAATACTGCAGCACTTTTAGAAGAAGCCTTAAACAGTTCAGCTGTTTTTCTTCCTATAATCTCAAAATAATCATCTTCTGAGATCAGGCCTTTAGATTTTAAGGATAATTGCAAGACTTCTCCCTCAGAAATAATATTTGTTGAATCTGCAAGAATCTTAATTATTTGAGAATTTTTTAAACCTGCCATTAATTGAAAGGCTTTAGAATAGACAAAATCTCCTACTAGAACACCATGGGCATTATCCCATTTTCTATGGATGCTTTCTTTGCCTCTTCTGGAAGTGCTTTCATCAACTACATCGTCATGGATCAAAGTAGCTGTGTGTAATAGTTCGATTGCACTTGCTAATTGGATGAGCTCTTTACCTGCATAGCCAAAGGCTTTTGCCGTTAATATACAAATTAATGGTCTTAACCTTTTGCCACCAGAATTAACTAAATGAGCAGCAACCTCTGTTGCTAAGCCAATATCAGAAGTTATTGATTTTATAAGCGAATCTTCTAAATCTTTTATCTCAGAAGAAACGACATCGTTTATTTTCATTTTCATGTTGTGTCTATTTTAAAGTAAGTAGCCATGTATTTGATTCTTTTATTGCGGATTCATCATCTTTTTCGTATAGTGCCCATCCTTAATTTCCTGATTTGGAGAATAATATGTTTGCCGTAATTGAAAGCGGAGGAAAGCAACACACTGTAAGCGAAGGCGATCAACTAAAGGTTGAATTATTGCCTGGTGAAGAGGGTGCTGCAATTGAATTTGATAAAGTTTTAATGATCTCTGACGGAAGCGCTTCGAAGTTAGGTAATCCTTTTGTTGAAAATGCTAAAGTGACGGCTAAACTTATTGGTCATGGTAAATCAAAAAAAGTGAAGATATTCAAGATGAAACGCAGAAAAGACTATAGAAGAACCTATGGTCATAGACAAAACTTTACAGAGATTCTTATAGAATCTATTAGTTCTTAGTACTAGAGGTAAAAAGATGGCACATAAAAAAGCAGGTGGAAGTAGTAGGAACGGAAGAGATTCCAACTCTAAAAGACTCGGAGTAAAAGCTTTTGGAGGACAAGAGGTTGGTCCTGGATCTATTATTGTGAGACAAAGAGGCACTAAGTTTCATCCCGGCAAAAACGTAGGATGCGGAACTGACCATACTCTTTTTTCAAAAATTCTTGGTAAAGTTTCATTTATAAAGAAAGGCCCGAAGTTAAGGCAATTTGTTAACGTAGAGCCTCTCTAGATTTTCTTTTCATTATTCAAACCAATATTCAATGAATTTCATTGACGAAGTCCGTATTGACGTTTTTGCAGGAAATGGCGGAAATGGCTGTTCAAGCTTCAGGCGCTTGAAGAATATTCCTCGAGGAGGTCCTGACGGAGGGGACGGAGGGTCTGGTGGAGATGTGATATTAAGGGCCACAAATGGTCTGAACACTCTTTCAAAATTTAGGTTTCAAAAGATTTTCAATGCAGAAAATGGTTCAAAAGGAAAAAGCCAGCATAAAACAGGTATTGGTGGGTCTGATCTCGTCATAGATGTTCCCTGCGGGACTATGATCTATGACGTTAACACTGAAGAGCTAGTTGCCGATCTTGATATTGATAGTAGCGAAATTATTATTACTAAAGGAGGCAAAGGGGGTCTAGGAAATCTTAGATTTAAAAGCTCAACAAATAGATCTCCAACTAAGATAACAGAAGGTATAGAGGGTGAATTTAAAGAATTAAAGTTGGAATTAAGGTTACTAGCAGATGTCGGTTTGTTAGGAAAACCTAATGCAGGTAAGTCTTCGTTAGTAAATGCAGTATCTAGTGCTAAACCAAAAATTGCAGATTATGCCTTTACGACCTTATATCCCAGCTTGGGAGTAGTTGATTTCTCTTCTTATAGAAGCTTTGTTATCTCTGATATACCTGGTCTCATATCCGGTGCCTCCAAGGGGGTTGGTCTCGGTCTGCAATTCTTAAGACATTTATCAAGAACAAGAATAATTTTACAAATGGTAGATGTTTATAATAAGACAACGGAAGAGATAATAGATGAGATTGAGGATCTCTTAAATGAGCTGAAGGAATTTGATGCAGATTTATCAAGAAGAGTAAGGTGGTTGGTTTTAAATAAAATTGATTTAATATCTGAGGAAGATAGAGAGTTTATAACTAACCAATTAGTTGATTACTTTGGCAGCGAAACTAACATCTATTCTATTTCTGCCATGCAAACAAAAGGAACTAAAGAATTGATGATTGATGTAGGAAGGCATTTGGAAAAGCTAGATGAAGAATAAGAAAGAAAGATGGGTAATTAAGGCAGGCAGTAGCTTGGTTGCCGGAACAGAAAGTGGAATAAACAGTCTTTTTATAGAAAGCTTAGTTTCACAAGTAAACTATTTAATTAAAAAAGATATTGAGGTTATTGTGGTTTCTTCCGGAGCCGTAGCTAAAGGAATGCAAGAACTTAACTTAAAAGACAGACCTTCAACACTACACTTGTTACAAGCAGCAGCAGCCATAGGGCAAATGGGCCTAGTGAATGCATATCAAAAAGAGTTTGATATATTTGGTCTTAAGGCAGCCCAAGTTTTAATAAGTCACGATGATATAAGCAACCGCAAACGATACCTTAATGCGAGAAGGAGCTTGGAGACATTGCTTGAACTCAATGTAATTCCAATTGTTAATGAAAATGACAGTGTTGCCACAGAGGAAATATCTTTTGGAGACAACGATACTTTGGCAGGCGCATTGGTAGGCCTAGTAAGTGCTGATAAATTTATTATGTTGACTGATCAAATTGGAATTTGCTCTGGGGATCCAACACAAGACTCTAGTGTTAAATTGCTATCTGAAATAGACCTAGATGACCCTTCTCTTGATTTATCTTCACAACTAGAAAGTTCATCCGGTCGAGTAGGAAGAGGAGGAATGAAAACCAAAATTAAAGCTTCAAGAATAGCTCTTGATTCCGGAGCAAAAACTTGGGTTGCTGATGGGCGTCAAAATAATACTCTCAAAGCTATATTTAATGATGAAAAGGTAGGCACAATTTTATTGAGTCAGAGGTCACAACTTCAATCAAGAAAAACTTGGATTGCCTCATTGGGTTCGCCTGCAGGATCGGTGTATTTAGATAAGGGGGCTGTAGCAGCTATCAATAAAAAAGGAAGCAGTCTTTTAGCTGTTGGTATAACTGGTGTTTCAGGAAACTTCGATAGAGGAGCTCTAATTATATGTGAAGATGAAAATGGCAATGAGATAGCCAAAGGGTTAACTAACCTTAATTCTGGGGATATAAATTTAGTAAAAGGGCTTAATTCTAGCCAACTGTTAGAAAAATTAGACCAGGCAGCCGATGAGGAAATAATCCATCGGAATAATTTAATATTGAGTTAAAGAGTCTTAACTTTCTTGTTTAAGCGAGATTTTATTCTTGCTGCTTTGTTCTTGTGAATAACCTTTTTACTTGCCATGCTGTCTAGAGCACTTTCTGCAGTTTTGAACGCACCTTTAGCAAGCTCTTTATCTTTAGCTTCAACTGCAGTTTCAACTGCTTTAACAGCTGTTCTAGCAGTAGATCGCTGTGTGCTTTTATGAGCATTTCTTTTTACGTTTTGCCTTGCTCTTTTAATTGCTGATTTTATATTTGCCATATGCTTGTGTATCTCTAAGAGCCGCGCATAATGCAGTCTGTAGAGCTTAGTGTCAAGCGAGTTGAGTTATTAATGAAATTAGAAAATAAAAAATTTTTAATAGTTATTCTTCGATTTCATGGAGACGTGTTGCTAACCAAACCTCTGATCGATGATATAAAGACAAATTACCCAAATGCTCTCATAGATTTATTGGTATTTAAAGGAACAGCCTCTCTCTTAGAGGGTGATGAATTTATCAATGAAATTATAGAAATAGAGACTTCAGAGAGCCTTAATCTTTGGCAAAAAATAAGTTCTGAATTTTCTTTAAATCGTAGATTAAAAAGATCGAAGTATGACTTTGGTTTTTTCTTAACAACACAATGGAGGCTAGCTCTAATGTCTATTTCCATGACAGGGACGAAAACAGCTGCTGTTTCGGATAAGAAAAGAGAAAGCTTTTTATGGGTTAGCTCTTTTACTAAAATTTTTCCAGAAGCTGGTAATAATCATATTGTTACCAGAAATCTCAATGCTTTGAATGTTTTTGATATAAAAATATCAGAAAACCCTTCATTAAATTTACCTATAAACAGAAAAACAGAAATTAAAGCTGCAGAGTTTTTAAAATCCAAAGAGCTTTCAACTAAATTTTGTGTTGTTCACCCTATTTCCCGGAGAGAGGTGAAGCTTTGGAAGAAAGAAAATTTTATTAAGCTGATAGACGCGCTGGAATCAAAAGGTATAAAAGTTCTATTAAGTTCAGGTCCCGACAGTTCGGAAGTTAACTACGTCAATTATTTAGAAGATAATGCCAACTCAAGACCTATTAATATTGGAGGCCAGACCTCTTTAATAGAACTGGCAGCAATAATAAAAAAAGCTGATTTTTTTATAGGGTTGGATTCAGTTGCATCTCATATATCAGCAGCAGTTGATACTCCGTCAATCACATTATTCGGACCAACCAGTGCGGTTAACTGGAGGCCCTGGTCAAGGAAATCTAAGGTTATTTGTAGGGATGGAAGCGAAGCGTTTTGTGAGGATCACGGTCATAAAGAGGGAAAATTTAAGAAATGTTTATGTTACATAAGCCCTCAAAGAGTTATTGAAGAGTTAGACGTCTTGTATTTTAATCAATATAAGTAATTGAGGTAAAAGATGATTAAAAAAACAAGGATATTAATGGATGGATTAACTTTTGGAGAAGGTCCTAGGTGGCATGATGGAAAGTTTTATTTTTCGGATTTTTATAGCCATAAGGTTTTTTCGCTGGACATGGAAGGAAATTCTGAGGTGATTGTAGAGGTTCCTGGACAGCCCTCTGGTTTAGGGTGGATGCCTGATGGAACTATGTTAATAGTTTCAATGAAAGACAAAAAGCTCCTCTCCTTCATTAACAATACTTTATCCGAAGTTGCTGATCTGTCTGATTTAGCAGGTTTTCACTGCAATGATATGGTTGTTGATGATCGCGGAAATGCATACATAGGAAACTTTGGTTTTAATACTTATTCTGGAGAAGAGATAAAGCCGGCTAATTTAATTCTGGTCCGTCCCGGTGAAGATCCGTGTGTTGCAGCAGATAATTTATTATTCCCAAATGGAGCCGTTATAACTCCTGATGGTAGAACGCTTATCGTTGGAGAAACCTATGCCGCACGTTTGACCTCTTTTGATATCAATCAAGATGCAACTCTATCAAATAGAAGGGTCTGGGCTGATTTCACATTGGATGCTAAGGAAGGCGAAGTTCCTGTCCCAGATGGAATGTGTTTGGATGCTGAAGGTGCCATATGGGTTGCCTCTCCAACTACGGCCGACGTAATAAGGATCAAAGAAGGTGGTGAAATATTGGACCGAATACCTGTAGAGACAAACGCCTACGCTTGTATGCTGGGAGGTGATGATTTAAAAACCCTCTTTATTTGCACTTCTAAAGCTTCAGGTGTGGATCCGGAAGCTGCACTGAGAGAAAAATCTGGAAAGATTGAAACAATTAAAGTTGAAGTACCGGGAACAGGAAAACCATAGCAGTAAAAGATTTAGTTTTCTCAGAAATAGCCTGGTGGAGGCGGCGGGAATTGAACCCGCGTCCATCAGTACTCTGCCACAAGATCTACATGTTTAGTTTTATCTATTAATTTAATCTTTAAAGACCCAATAAACAGGGTTCAAAAGACGATCTCAATTTATTCTTAAGAAATTACCAATGAGAAGAGCAATTTCTGCAATCCGTGAAGTCGACTGTCAATACAATGGCACGGATACCAGGTAAGGACAGCTAGCCAATTAAGCGGCTAGTGCGTAGTCTGCGTTTTCGCCAACTAACAAGTTTGCAGTAATTGATTTACGAGAATCACTACCTTCTCGACATGCACCTGAGGGTTTGTATCTGTTGTCGAAGCCAGTTCGCCCCCAAAAAAGCTTAAGAATTATACCTTCCTAAGCTGAACTTCACTAATTTTTAGTTCTTTCTCTTAATTCTTTAGCCTTTTGCCTATCCCAGTCTCTCGATTTTATATTTTCTCTTTTATCTTGAGATTTTCTTCCACTTGCCAAGGCGATTTCACATTTTACTAGCTCTTTCTTCCAGAATAGCTTCGTAGGTATGCAAGTCAGACCCTTTTGCTGAGTGGCTCGAAAGATCTCTGCTAGTTCTTTTTTATTGAGTAAAAGTTTTCTAGATCTTGTAGGGTCCATTTCTTGATTGCTATTCTTTAAAGGGTTTACATAACAACCTATTAACCAGGCCTCTCCATCTTTTAATAAAACATAGGATTCGGCGATTTGAGCTTTATCTTCTCTAATGCTTTTTGCTTCCCAACCTTCAAGAGAAACTCCAGCTTCATATTTTTCTTTAAGCTCGAAGTTAAATCTTGCTCTCCTATTGTCAGCAATAGTATTTATAGACTTCTTTTTTTGTTTTGCCACGTTTAGAGTATAAACCTTAGTAACTATAAAATTCTATCAACAATGAATGATGAACATCAATTAAAGAATCTCAGTGAAAGAATTGCTTATATTTGGATGTTTCCAATTGTGGGTCTTACCACTGCGGTGTGGTTCACTAAAGATTCTTATGCCATCCTTATTGCTCATTCATTCCAATTAGTGTGTTGTCTATTTTTATTTTTTATAGCTGGTTATATTTTTTCTTTGATGAACAAAAGCTCACTAGTTAGCTTCAAGTCTTCGATGCTATTTCTAATATCTAATTCAATCTTAATTGCGTTCCTAAGTTTCTTTTTGAGTTATTATTTTAGCCCCGTCTGGGGCTTGGGATTAATGTTATTTGGGGTTTTGCTATTAAACCAATACCCTTTGCCTGCAGAGCTTAATCATAAATTCCCACCTTGGTATTTAGGCTTGATTAACAGAATTACAGTTATGTTGTGTATTTGTATTATGGTTATGTTAGCTTATTGGCTAAATCCGTATTCAGAACCTTTAAAGCTATATAAATTATGACTGAACAAAGAAAATCAATTCATGGCACCTGGTCCAGTAGATGGACTTTCATACTTGCAGCAACTGGTTCTGCCGTTGGACTTGGAAATATTTGGAAGTTTCCTTACATGGCTGGTGATAATGGTGGAGGAGCATTTGTTCTCATTTATTTAGCTTGTATCTTTATAATTGGAATACCCATTATGTTGGGAGAGATTATGATCGGAAGAAGGGGTCGAAGTAGTCCTGCAAATACGATGAGCTTTTTAGCAAAAGAAGCGGGAACTTCGCAAGCTTGGACTATGCTTGGGGCCACGGGTGCTTTGGCAGGCCTTTTAATACTTTCTTTTTATAGTGTGGCGGCAGGTTGGGCAATGGCATATGTTTTTGCAGGTTTTCAAGAAACTTCTGCCCAAGCCGTTAACTCAGAATTCGATAAATTTTTAGCTAATCCATCTGCTTTATTATTCTGGCACTCTCTTTTTATAATAACTACAGTGATAATCGTTGCTAGAGGAATCTTGAAAGGACTCGAAGCATGGATAAATACCTTAATGCCTGCGCTCTTTGTAATTATAATTCTATTATGCATATACGCGATGCAAACTGGTGCATTTATGGAAGGTCTTACCTATTTATTTAAACCCGATTTTTCTAAGATTAATTCAGATGTTCTCCTGGCTGCCTTAGGCCAAGCATTTTTTACATTAAGCCTTGGTATGGGAGCAATAATGGCTTACGGAGCTTACATGCCTGCTGATCAAAATATTGGCAGAACAGCATTAAGCGTTGCGGCATTAGATACCGGAGTGGCCCTTTTAGCAGGGATAGCTATTTTTCCAATAGTTTTTGCAAATGGCTTGGAGCCCACTGAAGGCCCTGGACTTGTTTTTGTTACATTGCCAATTGCTTTTGCAAACATGCCTTTAGGAGTGCTATTTGGTACTCTATTTTTTATTCTTTTAAGTATTGCTGCATTAAGTTCTTCTATTTCATTGATTGAACCAGGTGTAGCTTGGATGGTTGAGTCACTTAAAACCAAAAGATCTTATGCAGCCATTGCATTAGGTGCTTTTGCTTGGATATTGGGTATCTTTAGCGCGCTTTCTTTTAATCTAATGTCTGAATTTAAGATATTTGGTATGAATTTCTTTGATTTTACAGATTTTCTTACAAATCAAATAATGCTTCCGCTTGGCGGCATTTTCATAGCTATCTTTGTTGGTTGGGTAATGAAGAAACAAGACGTGCTAGACGAATTACAAATAGAAGATGGAATAATTTTTAAGAGTTGGTTCTTTATAATTAGATTTGTAGCGCCAGTGATGGTGGGAATGGTATTAATCTATTTCTTTATTTAGTTTAATACCGCCGGCTCTTCACCTTTCCAGCTAATAAGTTTCTTGTCTTCAAAATAAAGAGTAATTTTCTTTTCAGTGAATGTTCTATCTCCTTGAGTTATCGAAGTGTAATAATCCCATCTATCAGGCGAGAATGTGTCCGTAATGGAAGGAGAGCCCAGAACATACTTAACTTGTGATTCAGTCATTCCAACTTCAAGTTTTTCCATCATTTCTTCATCAATTAAACTACCTTGGCTAATAACTACCTCATAAACTCTTGGCAGAGAGCAACTCATAACAAGCAGTAAAATAATAAGTGAACTTAAGAATTGTTTGAAGATTTGCATAAAGATATTTCTTGGAGTATTAGTTTAGTAATATAATGTTTTAGAGTAGCAATTATTTGCGAAGTTCCTAAATGAAGCATATTAAAGGTGATTATTGTGACAGATGATGAAGAATTAAAGAAGGCTGGTCTAAAAGTTACTTTGCCAAGATTAAGAATCTTGGAGATGTTAGAGGTAGATGGTCAGGCTCACATGAGTGCAGAAGAAATCTACAGGAAGTTAATAGGTGCAGGAGAAGAAGTGGGCTTGGCTACAGTTTATAGAGTGCTGACTCAGTTTGAGCAAGCCGGAATATGTATTAGACATAATTTTGAAGAAGGGCATGCAGTATATGAGTTAACTCCTTCAGACCACCATGATCACATGATCTGTTTAGATACTGGTGATATTATCGAATTTACAGATGATATTATTGAAGACAGGCAAGATAAAATTGCAAAAGAGAGGGGTTATGAAATTATTGATCACAGCATGGTTTTGTATGTTAAGCCAATAAAAAAATAGATTTAACCTTGAAACCTCATTCGATATCCCCATATCGAAGGATGTAAAGGAGATTTATTTTGATAAAAGAAGACAAAGAAACAGGGGAAGCCCCAGAAGAAGAGGGTTTACTCGAAGAGAATAAGCAAGAGATTTCAGACGAAGACTTAGAAAATATAACAGAAGAACCACTTTCTCTTGATAAGCAAATAGAAGATCTGCAAGAGAAAGTTTTAAGAGCTCAAGCAGAGGTTCAAAATGTTAGAAGAATTGCAGCTCAAGAAGTAACTAGAGCAAGGTTATATGGTGCAGAATCATTAGCAAGAGAGTTCTTATCAGTAGGCGATAATCTACAAAGAGCTGTAGATTCATCTGTAGAAGGCACTGATCTAAGTTCGATGAAAGAAGGTTTAGAATTAACTTTTAAAAGCTTTGAGAGCGCTCTTAAATTAGCAGGCATTACTTCTATTGACCCTGTAGATGAGAATTTTGATCCCGAAAAACACGAAGCTCTCTCTCTAATAGAAGATGAATCTAAAGAGGAGAATACTGTTATTGAGGTAGTCCAAAAGGGATTTATGATCTTAGATCGTGTTTTAAGGCCAGCAAAAGTAATAGTCTCTAAAAAGTTAGATAAAAAATTAAATTAAGACTTGAAAAAAACAAGTTAAACCCCATTTTTAGGTAATAGAAAAAGTATTCGGAGAAAAAAGATAATGGCTAAAGTAATAGGAATAGATTTAGGAACAACAAATTCATGTGTTTCCATTATGGAAGGAGACCAAGCAAAAGTAATAGAGAACTCTGAAGGCGCAAGAACGACTCCTTCAGTAGTAGCTTATGGTGAAGAGCTTACTGTGGGAGCTCCTGCAAAAAGACAGTCAGTGACCAATCCTCACAATACTTTGTATGCGATAAAAAGACTAATAGGAAGGAAGCATGACGATGACGTTGTAAAGAAAGATGCAGCAATGGTTCCTTATAAAATTGTTGCCGCTGATAATGGAGATGCGTGGGTTGAAGCTGATGGCAACAAGTTGGCACCTCAACAAGTAGCAGCTGAAATTCTAAAGAAAATGAAAAAAACTGCTGAAGAATATCTTGGTCATGAAATTAATGAGGCAGTTATAACAGTTCCTGCCTATTTTAATGATTCTCAAAGACAGGCAACCAAAGATGCTGGAAAGATAGCCGGTTTAGAAGTTAAAAGAATAATTAATGAGCCTACAGCAGCAGCTCTTGCTTATGGGTTAGATAAAGGAAAGGGAGATCAAAAGATTGCAGTTTATGATTTAGGAGGAGGAACGTTTGATGTCTCTATCATCGAAATAGCAGAAGTAGATGGTGAACATCAATTTGAAGTCCTTTCTACTAATGGAGATACTTTCCTGGGCGGAGAAGATTTTGACAATGCATTGATTGAATATTTAGCTGAAGAATTTAAAAAAGAGTCAGGGGTTGATTTGCACAATGATGCACTTGCCTTGCAAAGATTAAAAGAAGGTTCAGAAAAAGCAAAGATTGAACTTTCAAGTAATCAGCAGACTGAAATTAATTTACCTTACATAACTGCTGATTCATCAGGACCTAAGCATTTTGTGCATAAATTAACTAGGGCAAAGCTCGAAGCTTTAGTAGAAGACTTGGTTAATAGAACTATCAAGCCAACAGAAATAGCGTTAAAAGATGCAGGACTTAAAACATCCGATATAGATGATGTGATTCTGGTTGGAGGTCAAACTAGAATGCCCATGGTTCAGGAGAAAGTTAAAAATTTCTTTGGTAAAGAAGCAAGAAGAGATGTGAATCCAGATGAAGCTGTTGCAGTAGGTGCAGCTATTCAGGGTGCGGTATTATCTGGAGATGTAACTGATGTGCTACTTTTAGATGTAACGCCTTTGACCTTGGGAATAGAAACCATGGGCGGAGTCATGACGCCTTTGATAGATAAGAACACAACTATACCTACGAATAAATCGCAGATTTTCTCTACAGCTGAAGATAATCAGACCGCAGTTACTGTTCATGTGTTGCAAGGTGAAAGAAAACAAGCAACTGAAAACAATACTCTAGGTCAATTCAACTTGACCGATATACCGGCTTCACCAAGGGGAATGCCTCAAATTGAAGTTGCTTTTGATTTAGATGCTAATGGCATATTAAATGTTTCAGCTAAGGACAAAGCTACAGGTAAAGAGCAATCAATTGAGATAAAAGCTTCTAGCGGATTATCTGAAGAAGAGATTGAGAAAATGGTTAAAGATGCAGAAGCTCATGCCGAAGATGATAAGAAATTTGAAGAACTCGTCCTAGCCAGGAATATGGGTGAAAATTTGGTCCATAGTTGTAAAAAAACTTTAGAAGAAGCTAAGGATAAGGTTGAAGATGGAGAAAAGGAATCTATAGAAAAAGGGATTGAAGAGCTTGAGTCTGCCTTAGAAGCAGGAGACAAGGAAGCAATAGATGAAAAGGTAAAAGCCTTAAGTGAGGCATCCGCCCCTCTAGCGCAAAGACTTTATGAAGAGCAGGCAAAACAAGATCAAGCTGACCAGGCAGAAGATCCAAGTTCAAGTGCCGAAGATGCTGACGTTGTAGATGCAGATTTTGAAGAAGTAAAAGAAGAAAAAGAAGTAAAAGAAGAAAAAGAAGAGGAAAAATCTTAAGCCCACTGCTTTAGATATACCCACTTACTCAAGCAATAGTATGTCTAAGAGAGATTACTATGAAGTTCTAGGTGTCAAAAAAGGCGTCGATGAAGGAGAATTAAAAAAAGCCTATAGAAAAAAGGCTATGAAATTCCATCCTGACAGAAATTCGGATGATCCATCTGCACCAGAAAAATTTAAAGAAGCTTCAGAGGCCTATGAAGTCCTATCCGATTCTTCTAAACGAAATGCATATGACCAATTTGGTCATCAAGGCGTAGAGTCTTCAGGGTTTGGTAGCCATTCAGGAGAAGGATTCAACGATATATTCAGCGATATATTTGGAGATGTCTTTGGAGGAGGGGATCCCTTTGGAAGACGACAAAGATCCAACAGAGGATCTGATCTTCAATATTCTATGACTATCAGCTTGGAAGATGCAGTCAGAGGAGTAACAGAAAAAATTGCAGTACCCGCCCTAGAATCTTGTGATGTGTGTAGTGGCACAGGAGCAGAAAAAGGTTCAAGCCCCATTACCTGTTCAGGTTGTAATGGAGCGGGTCAGGTAAGAATGCAACAAGGCTTCTTTTCTGTAGCGCAAACTTGTAGACAATGTTCAGGTTCAGGGCAGGTTATCAAAGATCCATGCAAGCCATGCAAAGGAAAGGGGAGGATTGAAAGAAGGAAAACACTTTCTGTTAAAATTCCTGCAGGGGTAGATACGGGAGATAGAATTAGGCTAGCAGGTGAAGGAGAAGCAGGTCCTAATGGCGGTCAGACAGGAGATTTATTTGTACAAATTAAAGTGCTTCCTCATGACGTCTTTGAAAGAGATGGCAGGCATCTCTACTGTGAAGTTCCTATAAGTTTTGTTGATGCCACTCTAGGAGGAGAAATACAGATTCCTACTTTAGATGGCAAGGTTAAGATAAAAATACCTGAAGGTACTCAAACAGGTAAATTATTTAGATTAAAAGGTAAGGGAGTGGATGCTATCAGAGGCGGTTCAAAGGGAGATCTCTTATGCAGAGCTGTAATAGAGACTCCACAGAATTTAACCAAAGAACAAAAAGAGTTATTACAAAACCTCCAATCTTCATTTAATAAAAGTGATCAACAAACTCCTTTGAGTTCTGAATGGTTTGATAAGGTTAAATCTTTCTTTGAAAGCAAGTAAACTAATTCCATGTTAAATATTTTTATTTCAGGGGTTACTGGCAGAGTAGGGAAGATTCTTTTAAGTAAGATTATCCAAGAACCCGACTTGTGTATTGCTGGCGGATCTTCTAATGCCACAAATGAATCCATTGGAGAGGATTTAGGAATTTATAATGGAACTGAGACACTAGGTATTAATATAATCACTGCGATCCAGGATAAAGAAAACATAGATGCAATTATAGATTTCTCAGAACCTAAGAATTCGATGAAGCTCTTAAGGTTTGCTTCAAAAAATAATATTCCTACTTTAGTTGGAACCACTGGCTTTGAAGATAGTGAGTCAGAAGAAATGATAAAGTTAGCAAATTATTTCCCATTATTAATAGCCCCTAATACCAGTATTGGCATAGTGCTGATTAAAAGAATGATGGAATCTATAAGTTCAGAGCTTAAACTTTTTTCTACTCCTGAGATTTATGAAAGACATCATGAAGAAAAAAAAGATTCTCCTTCAGGTACGGCTTTAGATTTATCCAAAGAATTATCTTCACTAGGGAGTTATTCTGAAGAAATTGAAATACTAAGTGAAAGATCCGGTGAATCCGCTGGAGAGCATAAAATTACTCTCAAAAGACCAAATGAATTAATAGAAATATCACATTCAGCTCTAGACAGGTCACTTTTTGCAGATGGAGCTCTTGAAGCAGTTAAATGGATATCAAATCAAACCCCGGGTTTATACACAATGAATGATATTTATTCTTCTTGATTAAGCTAATTTATGTTATAAACGCATCACATTTTTAGAGGATTCTTTTGAATTCTCTATTTTAACGACACACGCGTTAGTATGCTTTGCCTTAGGTGCTGTTAGATTGCTCATCTACAGTTAGGTTCAGTAAGCGCGGAGGTATAACCAAAGTAGTTATAACTACATATAATATAGGAGAGCAAAAAATGGCTGATATCAAGCTAGAAGAGATGTTACAAGCTGGTGTTCATTTCGGACATCAAACAAAATATTGGAACCCTAAGATGAAACCTTTCATTTTTGGTGCCCGGAATAAGATACATATAATCAATCTCGAACACACTGTTGAGATGATAAAACCTGCACTAAAATTTATAGAAGGTTTGGCTCAAAAAAACAACAAGATACTTTTTGTAGGCACCAAAAGAACAGCCACAAAGGTAATCAAAGATGAAGCAAACCGATGTGCTATGCCTTATGTTAATGAGAGATGGCTTGGCGGAATGTTAACGAACTATAAAACAATCAGGTCATCTATAAGAAGACTGGAAGATTTATTGCGTCAAAAAGAAGACGGCACCTTTGATAAAATAACTAAGAAAGAAGGCCTTAAAATACAAAGAGACATCAATAGATTGCAGAAATCTATAGGTGGGATTACAGAAATGGGTGGTCTTCCTGACGCTCTATTTGTTATTGATGTAAATAGAGAATCTATAGCTGTTACCGAAGCAAGTAAAATGGGAATTCCTATAGTTGGTATTGTGGATACTAATAGCAACCCCGAAGGGATTGATTATGTTATTCCTGGTAACGATGACTCAATTCGCTCCATCACTTTGTTTACTAGAGCTGTCTCAGATGCTTGCCTGGAAGGCTCTAAGTCTGCAACTGGGTTAAAACAAGATGCTCCACAATCAGGCCCTGCAATTATTAGAAAAACTGATTCAGCTCCTGCACCAGCAGTAGCTCCGGTAGCAGAAGAAGCACCAGCAGTAGCTGCGGTAGCAGAAGAAGCACCAGCAGTAGCTGCGGTAGCAGAAGAAGCACCAGCAGTAGCTGCGGTAGCAGAAGAAACACCAGCAGAAGCTGCGGTAGCAGAAGAAGC
>CAJJAM010000007.1 GCA_905182235.1 SAR86 cluster bacterium SAR86B
ATTAGGATATGGGATGAGAATGCTGTTTTGGCAGTAACAGTCTTCATGACAATAATAATGATAATATTTGCTGAAGTGATGCCTAAAACAATAGCAGCTCTGAAGCCAGAAAGTATTGCTTTTCCTGCTTCATATATCTTAAAGCCGTTATCAAAGCTATTTAGTCCATTAGTAACCTTAGTAAGTCTTGTTTCAAATAATGTTACTAAATTAATTGGTATAAACTTAGAAGAGCCTATCAATGAAGAACTAAGACCAGAAGAACTCCGAACACTTCTAGAAACATCTGGTGTACCAGAACATCAACAAAAAATGTTAATTGGAATACTTGAAATGGACTATCTTTCAGTAAATGATGTAATGGTCCCAAGAAATGAAGTAGTGGGTATTGACTTAGACGATCCTCTTGATGTGATTATCAAAAACTTACAAGAAACTGACTTTACCTATATTCCTTTTTTCAAAGACTCAATAGATAACGTAATTGGTTTTTTGACTGTAAATCGTAAAGCAGATTTTTTTAGTAACGGCACAATTAACTTAGAAAATCTTATTCATGAACTTGAAGAACCAATATTTATTCCAGAAAATACTTCACTTAATAAACAACTGGCAAATTTCCAATCTGTTGATACCCGCGTAGGATTAATCGTAGATGAATATGGAGATATAGAAGGCCTTATTACATTAAGAGATATTCTCGAAGTAATAATTGGAGAGATTGCTTCAGGTTCAATAGAAAAAATGGATATCATGCCTCAAACAGACGGCTCTTATTTGATAGAAGGCAATGTGATGTTAAGAGAGATAAATTCAAGAATTGATTGGAATCTTCCTATTGATGGCCCTAAAACACTTAGTGGACTGATTCTTGAAACTGTTCAATCTATTCCTGAAAAAAATGTAGGTATATCAATACAAGGCTATAGATTTGAAACAATACTTATAAAAGATAATGTGGTTAAAATAGCTAAGGCTGAAAAAATAGAATTAAATCTAGATGATGAAGAATTAGATGAGGAGTAAAAATGTTTGAAGAATTTTTAAATTTGATTACGGAAACCTGGCAAGTGGGAATTAGGGGCATTGGGCTCAGCGATCTAATTGCGTGTTTGGCGATAATAATCGGATCACTAGTTGCAAGAACACTTTTGAATACTGTAGTTATAGATAGGATAGCTAAACTGGCTGACAACACAGAGTCAGAATTTGATGATGAAATAGTTGAATCTCTAAGAACTCCCTTTGGAGTAATACCTATAGCTTTTGGATTTTATTTGATCACTGCCTACCTTCCCCTGACAGGGTCATTGGATCTTATTGCAACTAACTTGGTAAAGATGATTGTTATTTATACCATCTTTAGTGCTCTTGCTAACATCACTAGGCCATTATTTTCCTTATTAGGTGACAGTACCTGGATGACACCGGCTATGAGCACTTGGTTAACAAGGGTTTCAGGAGTGATGATTTGGATTGTTGGTATAACAATGATGCTTGATGTCTGGGGAATTGAGATAGGCCCCATTATTGCTGGATTAGGTTTGTTTTCCGTTGCTGTCGCTTTAGGTGCACAAGATATGTTTAAAAATATCATTGCTGGTATCTTCATAATAAGTGAAAAAAGGTTTCAACCGGGCGATAGAATTCGTATAGGTGATGGGCTTCATGGTTTTGTAGAAAGTATCGGATTCCGCTCTACTCAAGTTAGACTCTTTGACTCATCACCAGTTTTTGTTCCAAATACCGATCTATCTGATGCTCAAGTCATTAACCACCAGAATATGAACTACAGAAGAATAAGTTGGACTATAAACGTTTTATACAGCACTAAGGCAGATCAGCTAAGAAATATATGTGACCAAATTACTGACTACCTAAATACGAGCGATGATTTTACTATTAATCCAGGGCAGGAAAACTTTGCTAAAGTTTCTGAATTGGGTTCTAGTTCAATTGACATAACAATCCTTTGTTATTTAGAAGTCATAGGCTATACAAAATTCTCCCAAGTAAAGCAGGACCTAATTCTAAAAATCATGGAAATAGTCTCTGAAAATGGCTCTGATTTTGCTTTCCCAAGCAGGTCTCTTTATGTTGAAACAATGCCAGAATAAAATACCTAAAAATATAAAAAGGGGCTAGAGCCCCTTTTTTTTTATTCTTAAAAGTTATAAATAATAAGAGACACTAGATAACAGAACTGTCAAAACTAAACCAGAGCTTATTACCCCTCTTACTGAAGCGATAAAAGAAAATAGCTTTCCCCAAATAGCATTCATTTCTATTATCAGTATTATTGCTGTACCTAGTAAAAGGCCTGTTGTTAAATTTAAACTACCGTTCAATATAAATAGTTCAGACAACGAGCCAGCTCCGGGTCCATGGACTGAAGAAAGCATAAAGTAAAGCATGGCAAAAGAGAAAAGTGTATTTGTTCTCGAAGCTAACAATGCTTTTGGTCCTGCAATGGCAGCATCACCTTCCTTTAAGCCAATGACTATCTTTTGATTGGGCCAAATGATTCCCCAAACGTTGAGCATCATTAATGTTCCCATTAAAGCTCCTAAGATAATTCCTTCATTAAGACGGCCTGAAATCGCTTCTAAAAGATATAGGCCTGTCAGGAAAGTAAAGAATGCAGCCCATCTAAACCACCACAAAGCATTTGGTACTAATTTTTGAGTAGCATCACTTTTAGCATCTGCAGTTGCTTCTTTAAAATATTCTCCTTGAACAAAATTAAAATAATAAAGCAGACCTATCCAGGCTATTCCAAAAAGAACGTGACCCCATCTAAACAAAAATTCAATTAACAATTCCATAAAGGTTCCCCTAATTTTCTTTAATGATACAAGATAAGAGGTGAGTAAGAAATATATTTGAGACAAGAAAAAAGCCCCGAAGGGCTTTGTTCTTTTTTACATCATGCCGCCCATGCCGCCCATGTCCATTCCAGGAGGCATTCCGCCAGGCATTCCGCCCGCTCCGCCTTCTTCTGGAGCATCAGCAATCATAGCTTCAGTTGTGATCATAAGTCCGGCTACAGAACCAGCTGCTTGAAGAGCTGTTCTTGTGACTTTAGCTGGGTCAAGAATTCCCATCTTTATCATGTCGCCATACTCACCCGTACCAGCATTAAAACCAAAATTGCCTTCTCCAGCTTTAATTTTGTCTAAAACAACGGATGCTTCTTCACCGGCATTTGCAGTTATCTGCCTTATAGGAGATTCCATTGCCCTTAGAGCAATATTAATACCAACATTCTGGTCTTCGTTATCACCTTCCAAGCCAACAATTTTTTGCTGTGCTCTAATAAGAGCAACTCCACCACCAGCTACAACACCTTCTTCAACCGCAGCTCTAGTAGAATGCAATGCATCTTCAACGCGTGCTTTTTTCTCTTTCATTTCAATTTCTGAACCAGCACCAACTTTAATTACAGCAACTCCACCAGCCAATTTAGCTACACGTTCTTGTAGTTTTTCTCTGTCATAGTCGGATGAAGTGTCTTCAATTTGAGCCCTTATCTGATTAACCCTTCCGGAAATACCATCAGGTGACCCAGCGCCGTCGATAATAGTAGTGTCTTCTTTATTCAATTCCACTTTCTTCGCTTGACCTAGATCTTCAATAGTTGCTCCCTCAAGAGAAAGTCCTACTTCTTCAGAAATTACGGTTCCACCAGTAAGAATAGCAATATCTTCCAACATAGCTTTTCTTCTGTCTCCAAACCCAGGAGCCTTACATGCTGCAACTTTTACCACACCGCGCATGTTGTTCACAACTAGTGTTGCCAATGCTTCACCTTCAACATCTTCAGCTACAACCAGCAAAGGCCTTCCCGCTTTTGCAACAGCCTCTAATAATGGTAGAAGATCTCTGATATTGGATATTTTCTTGTCATGCAAAAGTATGAAAGGGTCTTCTAAGTCAGCAGTCATTCTTTCTTGGTTATTTATGAAGTAAGGAGAGAGGTAACCTCTATCAAACTGCATACCTTCAACGACTTCTAATTCGTTTTCTATTCCAGAACCTTCTTCGACCGTTATAACACCTTCTTTACCTACTTTTTGCATAGCCTCTGCGATAATCTCTCCCACAGCAGTATCGCTGTTAGCTGAAATAGTCCCAACCTGAGCAATGGCTGTATCATCTTCACAAGGTTCTGCAGCGTCTTTTAAAGTTTCTACTGCAGCAGCAACTGCTTTATCTATGCCTCGTTTTAGATCCATAGGATTGAATCCTGCTTGAACTGATTTCAAGCCTTCATTAACGATAGATTGAGCTAACACTGTAGCTGTAGTTGTTCCATCACCAGCTTCATCTGAAGTTTGAGAAGCTACGCTTTTAACCATCTGAGCTCCCATGTTTTCAAACTTATCTTTTAACTCTATTTCTTTAGCAACGGAAACTCCGTCCTTAGTTACAGTTGGTGCACCAAATGATTTATCAAGAATTACGTTTCGCCCTTTTGGACCTAATGTAACTTTAACTGCATCTGAAAGAATGTTGACACCGGCCAACATGCCTTGACGCGCAGCATCACTAAATTTGACTTCTTTTGCCATTTTAAATTCCTCTTTTTATTATATTATTTATCAATTACGCCAAGAATATCTTGTTCGTTTAGAACAACAAGTTCATCGCCATCTACCTTTACTGTGTTACTTCCTGCGTATTGACCGAAGACAACTAAATCGCCTTCTTTAACTGCAACAGCCTGTAATTCACCATTCTCTAAACTTTTACCAGGTCCGACTGCAAGCACTTCACCTTGTGAAGGTTTTTCTGCTGCCGATCCAGGAAGAACTATTCCACCTTCAGAGGTTTGTTCTTCGTCAGTGCGCTTTACTAAAACGCGATCTCCCAATGGTCTAAATTTCATTCGGTTATCTCCAATATTTATTAATCCAATTAACATTTAAGTTAAAAGGTCGGTCATTCTAATTCAGAATTTTCTGAGGTCAATGAGCAATCTCTAAAACTTGTTAACTTTAACTAATTTTGGGCTTAATCAATAAAATTCAACCCCTTATCAAGAAAATTATTTATCTTTATCAAATTCACCTTCAATCCAATCTTGTTTTGCTTCACTTTTTCTTTCATTTACAACCTCAAAAGGCCTAAGATTATTTAAAAAAACTTTTAATAGAATTCTTCTTGTCAAAGGTACGAGGCATAAAAAACCAAAGATATCCGTTATAAAGCCTGGCGTAAGCAACAAAGCACCTCCTATGGCAAGAAATATACCAGTTATTATTTCTTCAGCAGGGAGTTGAGCCATCCCAAGTTTGTTTTTGGCATTCATTAAGGTTCTAAAGCCTTGAACTCTCAATAAAGCAACACCGATTAACGCAGTTAATAAAACTAATAAGACAGTGTTAAGGGCGCCGAGATTACCTCCAACTTTTATCAGAACATACATCTCTAATATAGGTAAAACTATAAAAGAAGGTAATAAATATCTCATATCTTTATTCTTGGGATGAAAACGAAATAAACAACCATTCCTAAGAGATCTGCAAGAAGATCAAATAACTCAGCAGACCTGTAAGGTAAATTGTACTGAACTATCTCAATCCCCAAGGCAAATAAAAATAAGCATGCAATAAGACCAAAGTGGACCTCTAAAGGCCTGGTAGTAGATAGGTCTAAAAAAGTCATTAAAATAAAAAAAGCTAAGAAATGAAATGCCTTATCCAAATAAGGTACATCGCTGCCTCCTGAGGAAGGTATAAATGCCAGATAACTGATTAATAGCACTAGTATTATGAATATAGTTCTATATAAATTAATCACGTTGAAAATTTCCTCTAGAGTAATAAAGCAGCAAAATAATGCATGGCAGGGTTAAAAAAGAAGTGATTATGAAAAAAATCATCCACCCATAATCGTTGCCGTATAAATTTTTAAAATAATCAGCAATCAGACCGGAAAAACCACTAAAAATCTTTCCAGGAAGCATCATAAATGAGGTTAATAATGCATATTGCACAGCGGTGTATTTTTTTGAAACTAAACTGGTTAAGAAGGTAATGTTAGCTGTTCCAACAACACCTGCTGCCAAACTATCAAGCCCCACCACAAAGCCTAAAAGAGTAAGATCTTTTTCTAAAATTGCCACTGAAGAAAAAGATAAATTTGTAAACATGACCAGAAAAGCCCCTATTATAAGAGTTGTTTTTACGCCAACTTTTTTTATAAGAAGCCCTCCTAAAAAGAACCCTACTATAGAAGCCGCTACAGCCACTATCTTTACTATGTAACCTATTTCCTTAAGCGTATATCCACTATCTAGGTAAAAAGGACTGGCCATGGGCCCCATAACAATATCCGTTAATCTGTACGTAGCAATAATCATAAGAAGCAATGAAGACATATAAATACCAAATCTCGAAACGAAGTCTCTTAGCGGCTCTATAAATGAACTCTTAAAAGTTAACTTTTCTAATTTCTGATTTAAGACTTCTGGGCAAATGGAGGCGCCAATAACGCCTATCATCATGAAGACCGCCATCAGCTGATAAGTTAATCTCCAACCATAATCAGCGGCAAATATTAAAGCGAATGAACTCGCTACTAAGATCGCCATTCTGTAGCCAAATTGATAGCTAGCAGCTAAATTTCCTTGCTCACTTAATTCAGCCACTTCTATTCTAAAAGCATCAATTGCAATGTCCTGTATTGAACCTGCAAAGGCAACTAAGAAAGCAAAAAAGGCAAAAAGGTATAAATCTTCAATGGGGTCTGTAATTGATAGTAAAAAAAGACTGCTTACGATTACTGATTGCATTAAATAGATCCAACTTTTTCTTGAACCCATTCTGTTAAGTACTGGAATTGAAAAGTTATCTACTATTGGTGCCCACAGGAATTTAAGAGAATAAGTAAGTACTATCCAAGCAAAGAAGCCTATAAGAGTTAATTCAATTCCAACGTCCCTCAACCAGACTCCGAGGGTTGAAAAAATTAGAATGTATGGCAATCCGGAAGAAAACCCTAAACTGCCAAGCGAAACATTCTTCAGCATAAAAAAACCAATTACTAATCTCTAAAGTTTATAAACTGAAGCGGCATATCGTAATTTTGGTCTTTGACTATTTGAATAACTTGTTGCAATTCATCTCTTTTTTTTCCCGTTATTCTAACGCTATCACCTTGTATAGCCGCCTGAACTTTAATTTTGGATTGCTTAACCAGGGAAGTAATTTTTTTTGCCAACTCTTTATCGATTCCTTGCCTCAAGGTTATTGGTTGACGCGCCACACCGGTTGCTTGCTCTATCTCTCCTGCTTTAAGAGTCTTTATATCAATTCCTCTTTTAGTTATAGATTCATTTAATATTGGTAGCATTTGATGAATCTGGAATTCTTCTTTGGCAGATAACAAAATATTTTTATCCTCAATTTTAAATTCAGCACCAGTGCCTTTAAAATCAAAACGGTTTTGTAACACTCTATTAGCCTGGTCCACGGCATTGGTAACTTCATGAGAATCTAATTCAGATTTAATATCAAAAGAAGCCATAATTTTTTCCTTTTACTTATTTTAAGCTAACTTTAGTTTAGGCATTAAGTGAAAACTAAAGAAGTTTTTTTAATTATATACTTGTATCATTACATTTGTGGTGCCAAAAGAAATTTTGGATAAACGGGAAACTGGTTTAAACCCAGTGCTGCCCTCGCAACGGTAAATAGAAGAGCTTTTAACATGTGTCACTGTGAAAACGGGAAGACGTTGAAAACTATAAAAACTTCTTAAGCCCGGATACCGGCCTCATAAAATATAATTTTTAATAATTACGAAGGGTGATTTTATGAATAAAATAAACTTAGGTTTATTAATTTTCTTCTGTGCCTCTTTTATCTACTCGAATGACAACAAAAGTCAGTTTGATGAAGTCATTACTGTCGCTTCAAAGTTACCAAAGGAAAACTATAAAATTCCTGCAACGGTTGATAGCGTTTCTAAAAAAGACTTAGAGATATTCCAACCATCAAGTGTGCTAGGTTTTCTTAGGAATAACTTGGCAATTGATTCAAGCAGTAACGGAGGGCCGGGTCAGCTGGCCTCTTTCTTCCTTAGAGGATCAAATAGCAACCATAGTATAGTCAAAATTAATGGCGTTAAGATAAACCCATCTACTGCTGGAGGAGCTTCTGTCTATAATCTTGATACAAATCTAATTTCAAAAATTGAGATCGGTTCAGGCCCTTTTTCATCTATCCATGGCTCACAAGCTATCGGTGGGATCATTAGCATTTCGACTAAAGACAGAACCCTTCAAGACTCTGTGTCAATAGGATTTGGTGCTGGTCCAGATAATTATCACAAGGAATACCTACGAGGGAATCTGGTAAAAGAGAATGCTTCAGTCAATGTCATTGCCGTTAACAACAAAACAACGGGGTTTCCCGTCTTAAGTAATTCAACTCTCAATAGAGGCTATGAAAACCATAGTATTGCCGGAGACATTAGTTATGGTTATAAAAGCTTAGATACATCTCTTTCGTTTTGGTCTTCAAAAGGGACAACAGAATATTTAGTATTTGGCAGTCCCGTTTCACAGGATTATAAGAATGAAGCCTTTGCTGCTGATTTTAAGCTAACAACTAAACAGAACTATTACATCTTAGTTAATATCAATTCATCTGAAGATCTAATCAACCAAAACAATGAGAACTACTTGGGTATTCTTGATCTTACTCAAACGGAAAGGAGATCTTATGAACTATTAGTTCATAAAGAATTAAAAAATCTTTTTTCTTATTCAATTGGTCTCGAATCAGAAAGTGAAGATGTTAATTATTCAAGCTATGGAACGAACTTCAGGAAGGATCTTGCTACTAAAGCTCATTTTGGAACCTTTGAATGGGAAAAAGACAGAAGTTCTTGGATAGCTTCTGTAAGAGAGTCAGATCATGACCTCTACGGTAATCAATCTTCTTGGAATTTAGGGTTCTTACATCAGCTAACCGGACCATGGTCTCTCTACTTAAACTCCGGTTCTGCTTTTAGATCTCCCAATAGCGCAGAGCTCTATGGCTTTGGTTCTAATCAAGAACTTCTTCCTGAGGTATCAAAAAGTCGTGAGATAAGCCTTAGCCAAGTTAAAAAGAACAGTGCTTTAAAATTTGTTACATTCAAAACAAGCACCTCAAATCTTATCAATTTTGATTACAGGGATTATATTTTAAAGAATATAGAAGAGGCATCGAATTCTGGAATAGAGGTCAGATACAAATGGATCAATAATCTTGTAAATGGAAGCTTCATATTAAGGAAACAAAATCCTCAGGATCAAAATCACAATCAATTACTAAGGAGGTCCAAACTATCATCCAGTTTGAATCTAAGTAGGAATATTTCTGGTTATGAATTTAGTTTCAATGTATCAGCTTTTGATAGAAGAGAGGATTTCGGCGGAATAAGCCTTCCCGGTTATGCATTAATTAATATTGCATCGAAAAAGAATTTTACTGAAAATATCAGTCTTTCAGTAAAAATTGAGAACCTATCCGATAAAGATTATTTTACAGCTGCTACTGGTAATGGCTATTATCTTAACCAAGGTAGGTCTTTGTGGCTAAAAGTTGCATATGATTTGAGGTAAATTTTTGACTAAAAGAATAACTAAGGTAACTACAAAAACAGGAGATGACGGCACAACTGGAATGGCTGATGGGTCTCGTCTCTCTAAATCGAGCGCGCTAATAAGTGCCATAGGTGAAATAGATGAGCTTAATTCATGGATAGGTCTCTTAGCATCGTCTTCAAGTCTAAATAAAGAAATAGAATTATTAAGAAAAATACAGAATGACCTTTTTGACATTGGAGGTTGTTTGGCCATGAGATCTCGAATTGGGCTTGATGAGAGAAAAATAGAATGGCTTGAAGAAAGAGTTAATGAACATAACAAAGAATTACCTTCGCTAGATAATTTTATCCTTCCAGGAGGCCATAAAGATTCTTCGAAAGCTCAGATTATTAGAGCGGTATGCAGGAGATCAGAAAGAGCCTTAGTTCTGGCTAGTGAGACAGAATTAATAAATGTAAATTGTATTATTTACATCAACAGGCTTTCTGATTTTCTATTTGTTCTTGCTAGGAAAATTAATATTGACTCTGGAGAAGAGGAAATACTTTGGGAGCAAACCTAAGAAACTAAACTAGATCTGAATCTAGACCAATCAAAAGATTCACCCGGATCCGTTTTCCTTTCTGGTGCTATATCAGAATGACCAACGATGTTGTCAACAATTATTCTTGGATAAGCCTTCATTAAAGAAAGTGTTACTTCTTTAAGGCTTTCATATTGCTTGGTCGTGTAATCAATGGAATCCGTTCCTTCCATTTCTACGCCTATAGAAAAATCATTGCAGTTTTCTTGCCCTTGATAGCAGGAAATACCAGCGTGCCATGCATTTTTGTTGAAAGGAACAAACTGAGTAACCCTGCCTCTCCTGTCAATCAGTAAATGACTAGACACTTTTAGATTTTTTATTTCTTCAAAATATTTATCAGCGGATACATCAAGTTTATTCTGAAAGAAATCAACTATATGAGCTCCTCCAAAGCGACCAGGCGGTAAACTTATATTATGAATCACCACAAGTATCACTTGAACGCCAGGTGGTCTTGCAGAGCAATTCGGTGATTCCCTGAACTCTGCCGAAGTTATTAAATGATTTGTAATTTCAGTCAAGGCCAACTACCTATTGTAATTTTTTTCTTTTTGCATGATGAAAGGCTTGCCTTTCTTCTTGTTTTTCTTCATGAACGCTTTGATTTCTCTTCGTTCTATAGCTCCGTTAGAATCAGAATCCATTCTAGAAAAAGTTTCTTTTGCAGGAGCAAGAAATTCTTTTATTGTGATATTTTCATTTCCGTCTGAATTTAAATTTTGAAATGAGTGATCTTTTGCTACTTTTGGAGCTATGTCTTTAGCAGCAGATAGCTCTTTTTTATCAATATTTTGATCTTGGTTTACGTCTAATTTTAAGAATATTTTTTCTGCAACCAGTCTTTCATCCTGACTTTTATTAAATTTAGACATTCTTGAAGGTCTTGGCTGCTTATTTGCTCCAGAGATAAATTCTTTCTTGGATATCTTCTCATCATCATTTATATCTAAAAAGCTGAAACGGCCGCTTGTTTTCTTCCTTGGTGGTCTAAATTTCTTTAAAGAAAATTCAGAATAAGTAAGAACTCCATCTGAATCTGAGTCCATATTCTGAAAAATCTTTTTTGGTTTATGACTGTATTCTTTAAAGCTAATAGCTTTATTTCCATCTCTATCCATTTTCTTCAAGTCCGACAGTCTTTCTCTGGGATCCGACAGAATTGAGAATGAAGTTAAGACAATTATTGATGTTAATAAATATTTCATATATTTAATCCTTGTTGTATAAAGTTTAGACTTATCTAACTTATAAAAGTTCGAAATATAATGCAAGGCAAACTAAAGGGACGTTTAACGACCTCTTAAACCTTTTGGCAATCTAAAAGAAATCCCCTCATCCACCCTTTCTTCTTCCCCATAAAGAGAGCAGTTATATTTATCTTGCAATAATGCGACCAATTCTCTTACCAGGTGCTCTGGTGCAGAAGCACCAGAAGTGATGCCTATTACCGACCTTCCTGCAAGCCATTTATGATCTAAATCTTCCATAGAATCTATGAGATATGAATCAACACCACCGCGCTCTGCTATCTCTCTCAATCTATTAGAATTTGAGCTATTAACAGAACCGATCACTAAAACAAGATCACACTCTAAGGCTAGTTGTTTTACAGAATCCTGTCTGTTTTGCGTTGCATAGCAGATATCATTTGTTTTGGGGCCATGGATCTCAGGAAATCTTGTTTTTAAAGAATCCATTATTGCTTGAGTGTCATCAATAGATAAAGTTGTTTGAGTGACGTAAGCAAGGTTCATGGGATTAGCTATTTCTAATTCACTAACGTCTTCAACACTTTCCACTAAATGAATTGAGCCTCCAAAACTATCATCGAACTGACCCATTGTACCTTCTACTTCTGGGTGATTTTGATGACCTATCAATATGCATTCATAGCCGAGTTTAGAATATTTAATAACCTCTGCATGTACTTTGCTTACTAAAGGACAAGTAGCGTCATAAATTTCAAGATGTTTTTCTTTCGAATCCTTTTGAACCACTTTAGACACGCCGTGGGCACTGTAGATTACAGTCTCACCCGTAGGCACTTCTTCTATCTCTTCAACAAAAATAGCCCCTAAGGACTTTAGTTCATTAACTACTGTTTTGTTATGGACCACTTCATGCTTTACGTATACGGGAGATCCTTTCTGCTCTAGAACTTTCCTAACTATCTCTATGGCTCGGTCTACACCTGCACAAAATCCGCGAGTATTTGCTAGTCTAATTTGCATCAGCTTCTTTATTTTCTCCTATGAAAATAATATATATTAAATATAACGTAACTCCGATAGTTATGTAGCTGTCTGCGAAGTTAAAAACGTAAAAAGAGTAGTTTTGATAAAAAACGTGAATGAAATCTACTACGTACCCTAAAAATATTCTGTCTATAAGATTGCCTGCTCCGCCACAGAAGATTAAAACTAGGGCTAAAGATTCATAAGCGCTTAAATTCTTTTCCTTTAATAATATTCTAGCCAGATAAAATAAAACTCCTGCTACAAGGGTAGATAAAATCCACCTTCCCCAAAGTCCATTATCATCAAATAGGCTAAAAGCAATTCCGGTATTAAAAATTAAAGTTAGATCTAAAAAAGACAGTAAAGGGAAAGAAGCTCCTTCATCTAAGGCGGAAGTTATTAAGATTTTACTTAGTTGATCTAAGCCTACTAAAATAAAAAAAATTACAGAAATCTTAGAAAAACTCATAATTAAGCAAAGAGCCTAACCTCGCCATCTCCCTCTATATTATCAACGCATCTTTCACAAAGAGTTACGTGGTTAGCTATCTCACCAACTTCCTCTCTGCTATGCCAACAACGTTCACACTTATTATGCTTAGTCTTTCTCACCGCAACCCTAAGGCCATCCAGTTCAGTTGAGTCGCCCTTTTCTTCAAAATCAAAAACTTGCGCATCAGAAGTGATGAAAACAAACCTCAATTCATCAGAGAATTTATCCAGTAAGGCTCTAACCTCAGTCGAACAAAATAAATCTATTTCAGCTTCTAAGGCCGAACCAATAACTTCTTTATTTCTTGATGCTTCTAGTACTTTATTAACTTCAGCGCGTATTAGAAGAACTTCGTTCCATTCTTCGTCGGTTATAGTCATTTCTACTTTTGAATCACTCCATTCATTAAACCATTCCAAAAGGTGCACGGATGGTGAGCCAGGTTTGTGTAACTGCCAAGCTTCTTCGGCAGTAAAACTTAAGATGGGAGAGATCCACCTAAGTAAGGCCTCTAAAATAAAATACAATGCAGTTTGACAAGATCGTCTAGCTTCAGAGTCTTTCTTACTGGTGTAAAGTCTATCTTTCAAGATATCTAAATAAAAACCACCCAACTCATTTGCACAGAAATTATGAATCTTCTTAAAAGCTTGATGAAACTGATATTTATCAAAATCATTCATCACTTCGATTTGCAAACTCCTTGTTTTTTCAATCATCCACTTGTCGAGTTGGGTCATTCTTTCAATGTCTATGGCATCTGATTCATAATTAAAATCATTAATGTTACCTAAAAGAAACCTAATGGTATTTCTAATTCTGCGATAAGAATCAGATGATCTCTTGAGAATCTCATCCGATACGACCATTTCATTCCTATAATCAGTTGAAGCTATCCATGATCGTAAAACATCAGCCCCCAGGGAGTCCCATACTTTTTGAGGAGAAATAACATTACCAATAGATTTTGACATTTTCTTGCCATCAGCATCAACAACAAAACCATGTGTTAAAACTGATTTATATGGAGGAACATCATTCAAAGCAATACTAGTCAGTAAAGAAGACTGAAACCAGCCTCGGTGCTGATCAGAACCTTCTAAATAAAGATCAGCTGGAAATTGCATCTCAGTGTTATTTAACACGCAAGCATGAGTAACGCCTGAATCAAACCATACGTCTAGTGAATCACTAATTTTATCGTATTGATCGGCATTATTGACCACAGATGAACAATCCAAATTATGCCAAGCATCTATGCCATTTTCTTCAACGAGCTTCGCTACTTCTTCAATAAGATGATCTGTTTCTGGGTGCAACTCACCTGTATCTTTATGAACTAATAATGGAATAGGAACACCCCAAGACCTCTGCCTAGAAATACACCAATCCGGTCTATTCTCTAACATACTTGCCATGCGAGATTTTCCCCATTCAGGCTCCCAATTAACATTTTCTATAGATTCTTTTGCCGTCTTTAGCAAATTATTATTGGTCATCCCGATAAACCATTGAGGTGTGGCCCGGAACATTAGCGGAGACTTATGCCTCCAACAATGAGGATAACTATGCTCATATTGTGCCTCAGCAAGCAAAGCTCCGTTTTCTTTTAATACTTCTATTATCTTCTCATTGGATTTAAAAACAAACATGCCAGAAACATGCTCTACGTCTTCCATAAAAGTTCCGTTACTCTTAACAGGGCTAAGGACCTCTAAGCCATTCTCCAATGCAACACCGTAATCTTCTAGCCCGTGCCCAGGTGCAGTATGAACAATACCCGTTCCAGCTTCAGTAGTTACGTGATCACCTGTAATAATTAAAGATTGCCTCTCTAAATAAGGATGCTTGGCATTTAAACCTTTCAGATCTTGACCTAAACAAGTTCCTTTAACTGTATGCTTAGAAGTACCGAGACGTTCTAAAGTTTGCTCTATTAGATCTTTACCAACAACATAGTTGGCTACCCTTGAATTTATCTCAAGTTCAACTAAACAATATTCAAAGTTTTTATTAACTGTTAGAGCAAGGTTTCCAGGCAGCGTCCATGGAGTTGTTGTCCAGCTTGCGACAAAACAATCCTCTTTTACATTCGTTCCAAAGACCTTGTTGATTAGGTTGTTCTCAATAGGAAAGGCAAAATCTATAGAGTGTGAAATCTTATCTTTATACTCAACTTCAGCTTCGGCTAAAGCGGACGCACAATCAACACACCAATGAACTGGTTTTTCTCCTTGCTCTATAAAGCCTTTATTAATTATAGAACCCAATGATCTAATGATGTTCGCCTCAAAACCAAAGTCCATAGTGACGTAAGGCTTGTCCCAGTTACCAAAAATACCCAGCCTTTTAAAGTCTTTTTTTTGTATATCAATCTGACTATTTGCGTATTTTCTGCAAGCATCCCTGAATTCTTCTGCCGTTACCTTTTGACCAACTTTTCCTATTTTCTTTTCTACGTTCAATTCAATGGGTAAGCCGTGACAATCCCAACCCGGCGTGTAGGGAACATCTTTTCCATTAAGAGTTTGAGATTTAATAACAATATCTTTCAATACTTTATTAACGGAATGTCCTAGATGTATCTCGCCATTTGCATAAGGAGGCCCATCATGCAAAATAAATTTTTCACGTCCTTTTCTGGAATTACGGATTTGCTGGTTTAGATCTATGCCTTCCCAATAATCCAACATTTTAGGCTCACGATTGGGCAGGTTAGCCTTCATAGCCAACTCTGTTTTAGGAAGATTTAAAGTGTCTTTATAGTCAGTCATAGTCGATTTTGGGCACTTTAACTGAAATAAGCTTTTGCTGTTGAAATATCTTTAAAAATTTGTTCTTTTAAGGCATCTAAACCATCAAATTTCTTTTCATCCCTTACTTTCTCACAGAATTCAACAGTCAGTCTTTTAGAATAGATATTCCCTGAAAATTCTAAAAGGTGTACCTCCAATACTGGATGATCGCCGCCCACTGTTGGTCTAGTACCCATATTAGCAATGCCTCCGTACTCCTTACCCTCCAAAGTTACTTTAACAACATAAACACCTGCCAAAGGTAATTTATTCTTTGGTAGCCATAAATTTGCTGTAGGGACCCCAAGCTGAGTTCCTAGCTGCTGCCCATAAACAACCTTACCTGTATATGTGTATGGCCTGCCTAAAAGCTTCTTGGCCTCTTCAAAATTATTTTTTGAGAGAGCCTCTCTGATCCTTGTGCTACTCACTCTGGTTCCGTCCATCAAAAATGTTTCTGTGCTTTCAACGGCTATGTTGTTTCTTTTGCCCCATTCTTTTAGGAGCTCAAAGTCTCCTTCTCTGTTTGCACCAAACCTAAAGTCATCCCCTATTACTAATTTTTTTATTCCTAATTGAAGAAGTATTTGATTCATAAAGCCTTCGGGTGTCATGGACTTCAGTTGAGAATTAAACTTTAGAAAGAAACCGTAATCCACTTCAAGATCTCTTAATTTTAAAACTTTCTCAGACCAAGGAAAAAGTCTGGGTGGCTTTGAAGATTCTTTCCCTAGAACTTCTGCAAAAAACTCTTTAGCGTGGGGCTCTGTAAAAATAACCATCTTCGACCAATTATTCTTAAATGCTTCTTCTTTCATTTTTTTAATAATTTCTTGATGACCTAAATGTAAACCATCAAAATTTCCAATGGTTGCTATCGATGTTGCTTTTGGGTACCGAGATCTGAAAAGATCTATATTCTGACTTCCTCTAATTAAGTACATAATTAATTTGTTAAATCCTTTAAGCGTATACCCGAAGCCCAAAGAGTTATGAAATAAGCTGCCATGCTCGCAGCTAAGATAGCTAATAATCTTATGAAACGTTCTATTTCGTAAGAATTTCTCCAGACTTCAATGTCTA